>JAKIVF010000057.1 GCA_021647145.1 Methylococcaceae bacterium
ATTCTTTAATATTCATAATGGCTTTCATTGCGTCATCATGAACAGATTCGCTGGTTTTGTCAGCTTAGACTCATTCTGTATTGGAATACGGGGGCGTTTTCAGACTCATTTCATATTGGAGAAGGCTTAAACTTGCAATCTAATTCATTTTCATATACTTTATAACGTTACTCAAAAGGCTAGGGGTGCATTTATGCTGAGAAAAACCCTTTGAACCTGAACCCGGCTAATACCGGCGTAGGAAAGCCAGAACTTTCTTTCCTGCGCTTTTAAGCTTAACAAAAGTGGAGCTATGCATGAGCGCTGTCCGTAAAGACATTACTGTTACTGAAACAAGTAGCGTCAAAATTGATTCTTATCCCGCATCAGAAAAAATTTATGTAGAAGGTAGTCGACCTGATATACAGGTACCGATGCGTAAAATCACTCTATCTGATACCCCTGTTCATTTTGGTGAAGAAAAGAACGGCCCACTTTATGTTTATGATACTTCGGGCGTATACACAGACCCTAATGTCGATATTAATTTACAAGAAGGTTTGGCTTCGATTAGAGCAACGTGGATAGCTGAAAGGGATGATACTGAAGAATTATCTGGTCCTAGTTCTGATTACGGTCAAGAACGGCTAGAAGATCCAGAAACTAAAGATATGCGGTTTTCTCATATTAGCAAACCACGTAAAGCAAAAGCTGGCAAGAATGTGAGTCAAATGCATTATGCGAGACAAGGCATTATTACACCAGAAATGGAATATATTGCCATTCGGGAAAACCAGAATATGACAGAAATGCGTGAGCTTTATAAAGGACAACACGCAGGCGAAAGATTTGGTGCAGATATTCCTGAAACTATTACTCCTGAATTTGTACGAGATGAGGTTGCTAGAGGGCGAGCTATTATTCCCGCTAATATCAATCACCCTGAATTAGAACCTATGATTATTGGGCGTAATTTTTTGGTAAAAATTAATGGGAATTTAGGTAACTCTGCTGTGACCTCTTCAATTGAAGAAGAAGTGGAAAAAATGCTTTGGGGTATTCGCTGGGGTGGTGATACGATAATGGATTTATCAACGGGTAAAAATATTCATGAAACTCGGGAATGGATATTACGCAACTCACCTGTGCCTATTGGCACTGTACCTATTTACCAAGCATTAGAAAAAGTTAATGGAAAGGCCGAAGATTTAACGTGGGAAATTTTCCGCGATACGCTGATCGAACAAGCTGAGCAGGGCGTAGATTATTTTACTATCCATGCTGGTGTTCGTTTGCATCATGTGCCGATGACAGCAAAAAGAATGACAGGTATTGTCTCTCGTGGTGGATCAATCATGGCAAAATGGTGTCTGGCACACCATACTGAGAGTTTTTTATATACTCATTTTGAAGATATTTGTGAAATCATGAAAGCTTATGATGTCTCATTTTCTTTAGGTGATGGCTTACGTCCAGGTTCTATTTATGATGCAAACGATGAAGCACAATTTGCAGAATTGGAAACCTTGGGCGAATTAACCAAAATAGCTTGGGAGCATGATGTACAAACCATGATAGAAGGACCTGGTCATGTGCCATTACAGATGATTAAAATTAATATGGATAAGGAGCTGGAAGATTGTCAGGAAGCACCTTTTTATACATTAGGGCCTTTAACAACCGATATTGCCCCCGGCTATGACCATATTACTTCGGTTATTGGTGCCGCTAATATTGGTTGGTACGGATGTGCGATGCTTTGTTATGTGACTCAAAAAGAACATCTTGGGCTACCTAATAAAGAAGATGTAAGAGAAGGAATCGTTACTTATAAAATTGCTGCTCATGCTGCTGATCTAGCCAAAGGCCATCCGGGAGCTCAAGCCCGAGATAACGCGATGTCTAAAGCGCGGTTTGAATTTCGTTGGGAAGATCAATTCAATATTGCTCTGGACCCTGAGAAAGCAAAATCTTTTCATGATGAAACATTGCCTAAAGATTCAGCTAAAGTTGCTCATTTTTGTTCTATGTGTGGACCTCATTTTTGTTCTATGAAAATATCGCAAGATGTAAGGGAGTATGCCGCTGCAAAAGGAATTAAAGATGAGGAAGCTCTGAAGCAGGGAATGGATGAAAAATCTAAACAATTCTTAGATGAAGGTGCTGATATTTATCATAAAGTGTAATTAATAGATTATTTTTTAGGTTGGGTTGCCTTCTTCCTGGCAGCCCAACAGATAGATTCGTTATACATATTAAGTTAACGAGAGTAAGGTTCGCTTAATCTACATTATTGCTCTAATTTTTAATTTATTTTCGGTAAAGCCTTATGTGATTGATTATTAGTTTAAATTTGTCCTCACATATTTTTCCTATGGCCTAAAATTGAATAAAACTTTGCTATTCAGCATTTTCCTAATCATCCTGTCGTGGGGTATTTGGTACGGATATACTCGCCCCTTTTCTCTTGCAATAATTATTCAGAACTGGCCCATCACACTAACCATGATATTTGGGTCTTTTATTGCTGGTGCAACGAGTGAAGGAGGGGGAGCTATTGCTTTCCCAATTTTCACCAAGGTACTTCACATTCTTCCTTTTGATGCGAAAGTTTTTTCATTAGCAATTCAAAGTATTGGAATGCTGGCGGCATCGTTGACGATTATTGTTATGCGAGTAACCGTAGAATGGCGCTTTATTTTGTGGGCCTCTTTAGGGGGTATTTTTGGCGTTACGGCGGGTTCTTTATTAATAACCCCTTTACTATCAAGCGCATTGATAAAAATGCTATTTACGGCAATGGTTTCTAGTTTTGCTTTGACCCTACTTTTAATAAACTGGAGGCCACGAGTATATAATAAATACATGCCAATGATGACTCATTCTGAAAAACAGATTGTTCTAGTCACAGGTTTTTTTGGTGGTATTATGACTGGTTTGGTGGGGACAGGGATTGATATTATTTGCTTTTCAGTCATGGTTTTATTATTCCGTTTACCGGAAAAAATATCAACTCCATCATCAGTGATATTAATGGCTATTAATGCTTGGGTTGGGTTTGCATTACATGTATTTGTACTTGATGGATTTACAGATATAGTGAAAGATTACTGGTTAGCTGCAATCCCTGTTGTTGTTGTTGGCGCGCCTTTAGGGGCTTTTTTTTGTACTCGATTAAACAACCGAACTATTGCCTCAATAGTTATTGGGTTAATTTTAGTCGAACTTATCAGTTCACTCTATTTAATTCCGTTAACAAGGGAAATTATAAGTATCAGCTCATTAGTGTTTGTTTTATTTTTGTTTATTTATTATCGAATCTCTGTGTCCAAGAGATACAGCTTTGATTTAAAAAAGGGGGTGTGCTGAGGCCATGTTGAAAATAATCAAGGGAACGGTGGTTACTTGCCTATTCATGCTTTACCCTTATTTAGTTTATAAGGGAATAGAAAATGGCATGGCATGGATAGCACCTACCATTATCTCTACTATTTATTTGCTACAAGCTTTTAGCGCTAAAACGACTCGAACTAAAATAAAAAAAGTGCTTATTGCTATCACTTTGTTGTTAGGGGCTTATTATCTACAAACCATCACAGCAAAAGTATTGCCGGTATTAATTCAATTAATGTTGATGTATTTTTTTGGTCGCACCTTGCTTAAAGGTAAAGGCCCGTCTCTTATTGAAAGTTTTGTACGTTTAGAATTTCCTGAGTTTCCATCTTATGTTGGTCCATATTGTAGAAAACTTACTATGCTATGGACAGCATTTTTTGCCATGAATGCAATGATGTGTATTTTATTAGCAGTTTGGGGGTCGAATTACTGGTGGACTCTTTATAATGGAATTATTATCTATGCAATGATAGGCATTTTATCTATCGGTGAATATATTTATAGGCATTATCACTTTCCTGATTTTGTAATCCCAAATGTTCAATCATCTATTAAAACTTTATTTGTCAATGGGCGAAAAATATGGATAGATGTTCATTCTAGGTAATTAATAAATTTCTCTTACTTTTTATACTATCAATAAAATTTCAGCTCAACAGTTTTTCAACAAAATGCTAAAATCGACTTTTCTTCTTTTTTTAGCCCTTTCCATTAATAATGCTTATTCTAATGATTCATTAAGCTCCTTAATGCAAGCAATGAAATCAGAGCAAGCAACTCGTATTGCTTATAAAGAAACCAAGACGCTTGAATTAATGGATCAGCCTTGGGAAGGAAGCGGGTTTATGTATTCCTTACCACCCGATTTAATGGTTAAAGAGCAATTACTTCCAAAACGCGTTTTAATGGGAATTAAGGGCGATAAGATGTTTTATTTTGATCAACAAAATAATTTTCGGCACCAAGGAGAGCTAGATAAAAATGATTTAATTAGCCTAAATGTTGCTGTTTTTAAAGCATTGATCAATGCTGATGAGGCATTACTACGAAAGATGTATAAAGTTGACTTTAGCTCGACTGCTAAAGGGTGGACGATGAACGTAACACCAAAAAATAACCAAGAACTTAGTTATAGCACCTTAGTCTCAGGAGTAACTCATCAACAAATAGATAAAATCAGTATGAAACAAGCTGATGGAGATAGCAATGAGTTCACTCTAAAAAAAGATGACAGTGGAGAACGGGTTAAAAATATAGCCATTCGTCTTTATCAAGAGCTTCAAGGAGAATAAGCTTGTTTAACTGGCGCAAGGCTCTGTATTATTTACTACCACTATTATTAACACTAATAGTGGTCTTTGTCGTCAATTTCAAAACAGATATTTCAGCTTTTATTATTGCGGGAGATAATGCTGAAGAAATTTTATTAGCCAGTGAAATGCAATCTGGTGCATTGTCCAGACGATATTTACTTTCTGTAGGTGCAGAAGATGGAACTAGAGTTTCCAAGGAATTTATTCGTTCTTTTGAAGATCAATTAAAAAAAATTGATGGTGTGCTGGATGTATGGTCACCAGGTAAACAGAGGGATGTAGCACACGTTATACAAACTTTATATAGTCAATATGGAAGTGCTTTATATAGTCTTGATTCTGGGAGAGAATTAGAACAACTTTTTTCTCCCCGTGGATTGGAACAGCAAGCTAAGTTATTAAAAAAATCATTATTATCACCTCAAGGGGCAATGGTTAAAAAAATAGCCTTGCAAGATCCTCTTTTGCTTACCCTTAATGGGTTTAAAGGTTTAAGTGGTCAAATGCAGCAAGTGACTCGCCAGGATAATAAATATAGAAACTTGATCTTAGAAACAGCTGCCCCAGGTTTAGATGCTTTTGAACAAGGCCGAATTCAAACTGCAATTAAAACGGTTTTTAATAACTTTAATCAATCAACTAACAAAGAACAAACCTATCAGTTAGGTATGACTGGCGTTGCTGTTTTTGCAGTGGCTACCCAGTCCTTAATTCAAGGGGATATTGTTAAAGTCAGCGCATTATCAACTATTGCTCTTCTACTATTATTCTTGCTTATATTTCGCTCATTTGGCGTTATGTTTCAAGTTTTTACTTTATTGATTATTGTTATTTTAAGTTCCATACTAAGCACGCAACTAATTTTTGGCTATGTGCATGGAATGACCATTGCGATTGGTTCTACTTTAGTCGGAATATGTATTGATTATCCAATACATGCGGTAGCACATGCTCAAGCAGTAAAGCAAGAGCAAAGAATTCTGGCTATTACTAAAATTTGGCCAAGTATGCTACTGGGTGGTATTACCACAATGATTGGCTATGTTGCTCTCGGTATCTCTGGCTATCCTGGTTTTCAACAAGTAGCTGTTTATGCAGCCAGTGGGATTATCGTTAGCTTAGTGTTAACGCGAACAGTATTACCTTATCTAGTCACTAAAAATAAACATCACCAATTGAAAGTGCCGTTAGTAGAAGCATGGGCTACTTTCAGTCAACGATTTAGACCTTGGTTAATTGGATTGTTGCTTATTATTGTAGCTATTTCATTGTTTGGATTAAAATCCTTACACTGGTTAAATGATATGCAAGATTTGACTCCCGAATTAAATTATCTAAAGAAAAATGATAAAGAAATTCGAGCACGTATGACTAGTATTGAGCCGGGACGTTTTGTGATGGTGACAGGTAAAAATGTTGAAGCTGCATTACAAAAAACTGAAGAAGTTTACCCTCTATTAGAGCAATTAAAACAAAAGGGTAATTTATCTGAATACTTTGGACTTTACCCTTGGTTACTTTCTGCTCAAAAGCAGCAATTAAATCAATCTTTATTACAAAAAAAGTTAACTGATAAAAATCAATTGTCTTGGCAACAGGCATTAAAACAGGAAGGGCTTTCTGTAAAACGATTAGGGCAATTGAACTATCCATCAAAACTAGCTCTAACATTGGAACAAGTATTAGAAACACCGGTAAAAAAACTAATAGATAGTCGAATAGTGATAGGTAAAAACCAAACCATCATTATGATTTGGCTTGCTGAACACCAACCAATTGCTGTTAAAAAGGCATTAGAAAACATAGAAGGTGTGCAATATTTTAGTCAACGAGATATGCTTAACAATATGACTCAAGATTATACCAACAGAGCAAAAGTTCTATTGTCTGCGGGGTTGGCGTTCATTGTACTTTTACTGGTTGTTCGGTATAGAAGTTTCTTTAAAGCAATACAAACACTATTACCCGCAATATTAGCAGCATTTTTAATTTTATCGCTTTGGTCGTTTACGGGGGAAGCGATTAGTTTTTTACACTTGGTTGGATTTTTACTTGTAGTTGCCATTTGTGTTGATTACGGTATCTTTTATCAAGAAAATCGTGGAGGAGATATTAACCTAACTTATCAAGCAATGGCCGCATCTATGTTAACGAGTGCTTTAGCCTTTGGCTGTTTAATCACTGCAGAGAGTGCATCACTAAGAATTTTAGCTAGTGTTGTCGCTTTTGGAGTGGCACTAGGGTTTATTTTTTGCCCTCTAATTATAAAAACGGAACAGAATTAGCAATTTTTTGTCTGATTAAAATCTGTTAAAGAGTCAAACGACCAAAAAAATATGCTTAATTTGTTTGTTAAAAGTGTTATTTTTTCAGTCATAGTCCCTGGGATTGTAGGTGTATTAATACCCATACTCATTGCTGGAGAAAAAGTAACTGAAAATATTTACTTTTATCTGTCTGGCTCATTGTTATTAGCTTGTGGATTAGTAGTATATAGCTGGTGTGTATGGGATTTTGTATCAGTTGGTAAGGGAACACCTGCACCGATTGCAGCACCAAAACATCTCGTCGTGAGAGGGTTGTATCATTACAGCAGAAACCCGATGTATATTGGTGTTCTTCTGGTTATCTTTGGCTGGGCTTTAATTTATTCTCAGTCAGCAATCATTATTTATGAGTTGTTTGTGATCGTTTGTTTTCAAATGTTTATAGTGTTTTATGAGGAACCAAGGCTCTATCAAATTTTTGGAAGGGATTTTAAGAAATATAGAGCTAAAGTAAATAGGTGGTTACCAAATTTTCTTTAATTATATGTTTATACTTCATGTGTTATCGGATGCAGAATTTATAAGTAGTAGGTTATCCACAGCTACAGATAATGCTAAATAAGGTGGTTTTTAAGGCTTAAAACATTAAATGAATGAAGATACCAAAAAATTGTGATGTATTAGTTATAGGCGGTGGTCCAGCGGGTAGCAGTGCTGCAACACATCTAGCCCAAGCAGGAATAGATGTGGTTTTACTGGAGCGTTCCACATTTCCACGAAACCAAGTAGGTGAAAGTTTAATCCCTCATATTTGGAAATTTACTGATATGACAGGGGTAACAGAAAAAATAGAACAAGAAGGTTTTTTAGCCAAAGCAGGTGGAATTACTGTTTGGGATGATAAAATCCACCAGATTATGTTTTCTGATTTTGGCTATAAGAGACCGGGCTTGCATGTAGAACGTGATATTTTTGATAATATTTTACTTGAACATGCGCTCAGTTGTGGTGCCAACATACTTAATCAAGTAGCCGTTAAAAAAGTGGATTTTAGCAATAAGGAATGGCCACAAGTTTTTTATACTGATAAACGAGGGGATAGTAATAATGAAGGAACAATTCGCTGCCAGTATATCATTGATGCCAGTGGGCACAGTTCATTTTTAGCCAATCAGTTTAAAGTTAAACAAACGATCAGTTCACAATTTAATTTTTTGTCTTTATGGGGATATTTTAAAAATTCTCGGTTTGCTGGTGTCGATCGTCAAAGCTATCCAGAGGAGGCACTAATCACCGTAAAACCAGTGACTTTTGTTATGTCATTTGAAGGTGGTTGGGTTTGGCATATTATATTACGTGGTAAAACAAGTGTTGGGCTTGTTATTCCATCTGATCGAACAAAAGGGTTGAATAAACAACAAAAAGAACTATTTTTTAAGCAAACATGCTCACAGCTCCCTTATTTAAATAAGTTACTGGAACCAGCTCAATTTATTGAAGGCTCTTTACAATATCGCCCGGATTATTCTTATTATTCGAATAATATTTGTGGTGAAAATTTTTATTGTATTGGAGATGCTGCTGCCTTTGTTGATCCTATTTTTTCTCACGGTGTACAGAATGCTTTATATAATGCAGCTACAGCAACAGTAGCGATTAAAGCATCATTAAAAAATAAAACTAAGAGACTGAGGTATAGCCAGCTTTGTGAAAGTCGAATGCAACAGTTTTATGGTTTTTCAAGAGCGCTATCATTAGGTGATTATGGGTGTAATGGTGTAAATCCTGAGTTAGTGAAAAGTCTAATGAAAACGTTACCACCATTAGAATTAGAACTTATTCTAGTTGCTTCAGAAATGACGAATCGCTCAGAAAACTTTAAAAAATTGGCGAGAGAAGCAGGTGTTTTAGATCAGTCTTATGTCGGTTTTTCCGACAGGAAACAGGAGCGGATTAAGACTTTATCTTTTTAGTGTATTTCAATTAATTTTTTCATTTTTATTAAAGTTATCGGGAAAAGTCGGGTCAGATATGCCTGGAATACTAGGTAAGTCACCTCGACCTTTTCCAACTTTAAGTTGAGCTTTCATCCCTTTTTCCATATGCTGAGCAATGTCGCAGTGGACTAAATAAGTAAAATGGCTATTAGGAACAATAAAAGTTCCTGTCTTTTTCCCGGAGCCATTCACTTCAATATGAAACATGCCTTCTGGGTAAAGATATTTAGGTAAGCCATGAATCATCCATTGATGTCGAATTTTATCATCATTCGTAAATTCGACAGTAATGCGAGCGCAAGGTTTGACTTGCCACTGATGGTTGTCAAAACCAAAAACAGTGCCGGGGTATTGTTCTGCGTATTTAGTTCCAGCGGCAACTTTAATTGTCACATCCTCTGATATTTCTTTACAATCCTTGGGGAGCTTATCTTTATTTTCATACATAACCATTCCTTTCATGTCCATATTCATATTACTTCCACACACGCCTTCCATTGCTTTTTTTTCCGAATGTTGATGACTCTTATTCTGGGTAATATGCTTGGTGTCAAAAACATCTTCTGAATTTGCAGTTGATGAACCTAAACTAAGTATGATCAGTGTTTCAGTGGAAAATAGTTTTAACGAATTTTTATTAATCATTTGTTTTTTTAACAATTTTACTAAATAGAAAAAGAGTGATAATCAAAAGAAGTATCTGTAGTGCTAATACTGCTATTTGTGATTTATCAAAAGAAAATGAATCAGGCTTAGTTTTTTGTATTTGATTCACATTTTTACCTATTTCTCCATAAAGCTTTTTATCATCAGACATAGTCCAGACTGGAATTTTCTTTTGATAAAACTCTTCGGTAAAAAAAGGGCTTACATCAATACCTTGTAATTTTGGCATGCCATTGGGCCCTAGAAATGATTCAAAAGCAACGGCACTAATATGTCCACCAGGGTATATTCCATTAGTAGTTACCGCTTCTTCAGTATGATCATGAAAGGTCCAAATACCTGGCCCCATGCTATTTAGCCCATCATTATGAGCATATAACTCTAAATCAACACGTTGAGCAGGGCCAACAGTAAAAACGTCTCGTTGAATTCGTGCTTCTGGTTTGAGTTTCACACCATCTAAATGGGTTGCTGTGGGTTTAAACCCATGAGTATGTAAAGCAATTTGTTGGTCGCCTGCATTAAAAACACGTAGTTTTACTTTTTCATTGGGTTTAACAACTACTAGAGATTCTCTTAAGGTAAAAGGGAATGAGTGACCATTTAAAATAAAGTATTCTGGTGTTCTTTCCGTAATATTATATTCACGATTATAGGCTTTTGCTAATAACCTTGAGTCATTGGCTGTCTGGATTAAATTATGAAGTTCTTTATCTACATCCTGATATTGTAGATCGTATTCTTGAGTGTATTCCTCTTTTACAGCGACAGAAGAATGTCGCACAAAACCATTGCCAATATTAAAGGTCTGTACCCAGTTATTGGGCCGGTTTTCTTCAACAATAAACATGCCAATTAACCCCATTAA
This sequence comes from Methylococcaceae bacterium, assembly GCA_021647145.1. GTDB lineage: Bacteria > Pseudomonadota > Gammaproteobacteria > Methylococcales > Methylomonadaceae > QPIN01. Next base: position 10,487 of record JAKIVF010000057.1, read on the forward strand.
TATATGAGTATGAGCTTGAACATGGCAGTGATAAACCATAGTCCCAGGCTGTCTTGGGGTTAATTCATATGAAAACGTTTTTCCTGGCATCGTCAATTTATTACTGGTTTGAGGAACTCCGTCATTACCTTCTCCATTTTCTTTTTGAAACGGATGGTCACCACCATGAAAATGGATGCTATGTGGAAAATAATGTGAATTTTCAAGAGTCACTATTATTTTATCTCCCTGCTCAACACGAATTGAAGGAGAGGGCGCACGCAGCAGTGAATTAGCTTTTGTGCTGGCAAAGCTCTCGGTAGACATACCTCTGCTTTTGGGAGCAAAAACCCAAAAGCCCGGTTTAATACCTGGTGCAATTTTGTAAGTAGTTATAGGGTCTTTTAAGTCGGGTGAAAAACCATTTAATTCAATAACTTCAAGTCGAATATGAATTTCATCAGGATCACCATCACCATCTATATCATTCGTTTTAATCAGGCTATCAGAAGAAAGTTGGGTTTGCATGATAGTTGCCATTGATACATTATTTGTACCTTTTACAAAGGCAGAAATTTCATAAGGATTATCAGGCATACAAACAGGAGTAGGAGCTATTGAAACATTTTCTATTTGGTGAGCTTGACGCCAGTTTGGATCAACTGTTTTAGGGCAAAAATCTTCTATCTTACCAAGAAAGGTTTCTTCAGTGGCAGGCGCTTGCGTGATCGCAAAAGAAACTGTCGAAAGAGAAAAAAGGAAAAAATAAACAAAAAGATTATAGGCGGGCATGAGCTTGAAAAAAAATACAAATTACGGTTGATATAGAATTATACTACAGTCATCAAAATTAGTATCTAGTTATATGTTGATTAAGAGGGATAAGATTCAGGTAATATATACCGCTTGACAAAGGCTTATTCGAATCAATATAAAAGGGCAACTCATTATATTGGTAGAAGGAAAAACTGAACCCAAAACACCCAGTCTCTGCATCGTCTACATGGATGTAGGCGAGGGGCATGAGAGGAGGAAAGCTTTGTAATCTTTCGCAATAGTCTATATTTAGGTACAGATTTTCTTTTGGTCTTGATTGTTTTGGCTACCACAATCTCACCCACAATTAATAGAGGCACCCTAAAATAAAATTAAAAATTTAATGCCATCCGCCATATTGCTTTGTTGGGTCACCTTTAAATCCTGTAGATGTTTTATTAGCATCAGGAATGCCAACGGTTTGGTCAGCAGCAATCGACATGTTTGGATGAGTATAGCCACCTAAAGACTTGGCTTTTTTAGCGATTAAAGTGGTCAAGTCATTTATATCGTATTTTTTTATAGAGGTATAAATTACTGCAGTAATTAGTTTGTCTTTTTCTGTACTATTAGACTTAGGAAAGAAAGCTAATACAATAGGTAACTCAGTACCTGCTGGAACAACTATTGAATAAGAACTCTTATTTTCCAGTTTTGATGTGGCAACAATTTTTCCTTTGCTATCTGTTGCGCTGATAAATCCCGATTTAATCAGTCCTTTTTTATTACTTACTTTACCCTTCAGTGTGGTGTCTTTAGCATATTTTTGAACAGTCTGGTGAGTAGAGGAATCTTTTTTATTTTCGCCATTATCACAGCCAACTAATAAGATACTTAATACCATAATAATAAAAAAGGGGTGTTTAAAACAAAAAACAGGTTCTATTTGTAAGCTATTGATAGACATTAATTTTTCCTTATATGTATAAAAATTACATTATGTGATTATATTCTAATTGTTTGGCGTGCGGTTGTATAATAATTTGTTATAATGGAAAGTTTTATAACTGGTATAGATTTGTTTTGTACGAGTGATTTAGAAAGTTCATGTTATTTTTAGATTAAATTATAATTTCTGTTTTAGGAAAGAAGACGATGGTGGAATCAAATTCAAAACAGCCTGATCTTGATTGGAGTCAGGTGAGAGAAACAGTCAGACTCTTGACAGTGTCTGTCGCTCAAGTTGAAAAAGGGATGAAAGAAGGTGATGCCTCTGTAAACACATTGACGGACTCTTTTACCTCATTAGTTGGACAGATGAATAAAATTAATAATGTATTAGAATCCTTAAGCCCAAGTGATGAAAAGGAGGTCGCAATAGGCTATTGTGAGGAAACAAGTCAAAAAATACAGTCATCAATTGTAGCCTTTCAGTTTTATGATAAATTACAGCAATCACTTTCGCATGTTGCAGATAGTCTAAAAGGTCTTACTAAATTGGTAGAAAGCCCTGAGAGATTATATAATCCGAAGGAATGGACGGATTTTCAGAAAGAAATACGAAATCGTTATACTATGGAGTCAGAAAAAGTAATGTTTGATGCCATTCTGCAAGGAAAAAGCATTGATGAAGCAATTCAATTAGCAGGAAAGGTAGATGACGATGAAGATGATGATATTGAACTTTTTTAATCAAATTATTGCTAGGTGGGGAGGCATTGCTGTTTTTTTTATAGTCAGTTTAATGGTAGGATGCACTCATTTTAGTAGAAGCAACTCACCAGCGCCTGTTTATAAAACTTCACAAACAAATAACCCCTATGAACACAAAACATCTATTCCAGCTGAATCTAGGGTAGATAATGAGAGTGAAAGCTTTGAACAGCCTTTTGATCCTGAATTAACACCAATACAGTCAGAGGCTGTAGAAGAGCTGGAAATTGAAGATAATAGATGGGAAGATAGAGCATCTTATTCTTACAGAAAGAGAGAAAATACTTCCACTACTCAAAACAGAATGTCGCCTGCTATTCTAGCTCTAATAACAGAAGCTGATAAAAACTCAAGAACTGGAGACTTGGACTCAGCGGTAGTAACTCTAGAAAGGGCGTTAAGAATTGATTCAAGAAATCCATTGTTAACGTATAAACTAGCAAGAGTTAGACTGCAACAATCTAAGTCAAGATTAGCAGAATCCCTCGCAAAAAAAGCAGCGTTACTCTCTGCAAATGATAGAGCATTAAAAAAACGCGCCTGGTATTTAATTAGCGAAGCTAGAAAACAACAGAAAAATTTTCATGGTGCTAAAGAGGCTAAGTTGAAAGCTAATAATATTTAATTTTATAAATGGGTAGTCAATTAAAATTTATTTTCTCCGCTTCCTTTCTTTGCCTTAGCTGTATATTCCAGATCTAAATGAAAGAACTCGAATCATTTTTTAGTAGTGATGGCTCTATTTCAAAAGTAATTTCTGGGTATTTACCTCGATCATCTCAGCTGGAGATGGCTAAAGCAATTGCTAAGGCAATAGAATCTAAAGAAAATTTAATTGCAGAAGCGGGGACTGGAACCGGGAAAACTTTTGCATACTTAGTACCAGCTATTTTTTCAAGAAAAAGAACAATTATCTCGACAGGAACAAAAAATCTCCAAGATCAATTATTTAAAAAAGATTTGCCCTTGGTTCGACAAGTGATTAATGTTCCTTTCAAATCTGCATTATTAAAAGGCAGAGCCAATTATTTATGCACTTATCGTCTGGAAAATGCCTTAAACTCAAGTTTTGGATTTGAAAAAGATGATGCAACAAGTTTGTCTCATATAAAATCGTGGTCAAAACAGACTTTAGTGGGTGATATTTCTGAAATTTCAGATGTAGAAGAAGGCAACCCAATTTGGTCACAAGCTACCTCCACTGCTGATAATTGTCTAGGGCAAGATTGTGTCGATTATGCAGATTGTTTTTTAGTTAAAGCACGGAAAAAAGCACAAGAGGCCGATATTATAGTTGTCAATCATCATCTGCTTTGTGCAGACTGGTCTTTGCGTGAAACAGGTTTTGGTGAGTTGTTACCCGATGCTGAAGTTGTGATTATTGATGAAGCACACCAACTTTCTGATATAGCCTCCAATTTTTTAGGTGTTTCTTTAACAGCAAAACAATTGAATGAATTGGCATCTGATACACTGATCGAATACTTTAAAGATGCTAAAGACATGCCTGATCTTCGTACCGCTTGTGAAGATTTGCAATTTGAAATAAAGGATTTGCGCTTGGCTTTTGGGATGGAAATTCGACGGGGTGACTGGAAAGAAATAGAAAATAATCCAAAAATTTCCAGCGCTTTAAAATTAGTACATGAGCAATTAAAAAGATTATCTGAAAGGCTAGAATTGGCATCTGTCAGAACAAAAGGTTTAGAATCTTGTTTTGATCGAGTTGAAGAGCTAGAAACTCAACTCGATGGAATGATTAACAACAACAGCGGGAAATGGATACGCTGGTATGAAACTTACAGTAAATCCCTGACTTTAAGCCAGACACCTTTGGATATTGCTGCTGAATTTAAATTGTTTATGCAACAACACAAAGCAAGTTGGATTTTTACCTCAGCTACTTTAAGTGTCGCAAATAATTTTAATCATTTCTCTGAAGGTTTAGGGTTATCTGAAACGCCTTGTAATAGTTGGGAAAGCCCATTTGACTTTTCTTCGCAATCTTTATTTTACCACCCCAAAGGCTTACCAAAACCAACTGAATCAGATTTTACAGAAAAAATTATTGAATTTGCATTGCCCGTCTTAAAAGCCAGTAAAGGTCGAGCTTTTTTTCTATTCACTAGTCATAGAGCATTAAAAATAGCAGCTGAAATTTTAGAGGATAAAATAGATTATCCATTGTTAGTACAAGGCACGAGAGCTAAAGCGGTTTTATTAGACCAGTTTAAAGAAAAAGGAAATGCTATTTTATTAGCAACATCCAGTTTTTGGGAAGGCGTTGATGTTAGAGGTGATGCCTTATCTTGTGTGATTATTGATAAATTACCTTTTTCATCGCCAGGAGAGCCAGTTTTAAAAGCACGTTTAGATGCAATACAAAAACAAGGTAAAAATCCATTCTTTGAGCATCAATTACCTTCGGCAGTAATTGCATTACGGCAGGGTGTAGGGCGGTTAATTCGAGATGTAAATGACAAAGGTGTATTAATGGTCTGTGATCCTCGTTTGTTAAAACGTGCTTACGGTCAACAATTTTTAGATAGCATACCGCCGATGAAACGTTCTAGGGATATTAAAGATGTGGAAGAATTTTTTAAACTGAATGAAAATGGTGTTTCTTCTAAAAAAGACGTAGAGACGGAGTCTCAGGGATGAAATTGTTAGCAGTAGAAACCTCTACAGAAGCCTGTTCAGCAGCTTTAATTATTGATGGTGAAATTCAGGAGCGTTTCGAAATAGCACCAAGAATACATACAAGACTAATTCTTCCTATGATAGATTCCCTTCTTGCAGATGCAGAATTAAAGCCTCAACAATTGGATGCATTGGCTTTTAGTAGGGGACCCGGCTCTTTTACTGGAGTAAGAATTTCTACCGGTGTGATTCAGGGGATAGCTTTTGGTGCAGATTTACCTGTTGTTCCGGTCTCAACTTTAGCTGCAATTGCATATCATTTTTTTTTACAAAGAGGGGAGTATTGTGCATTTGTAGCCATGGATGCGCGAATGGGTGAAATATTCTGGGGTGTTTACCAAAAAGATCAACAAGGTTTTGCACAATTAATAGGTGATGAGGTCGTTACCTTAGCAGAAAATATTTCTTTTCCAGATAAGCAAGGGGTTGGAATTGGTTCTGGCTGGGGGGTATATCAAACTGAATTGTCTCAGTGTTTAGGTTCACATCTAATTGATTTTGAAGCGGATCATTTGCCAAGAGCTTCTGCAATTGCAGCCTTAGGTGTAATGGGGTTCCAAAACAATGAGGCCGTTAATGTTGAGATGGCAATGCCGGTTTATTTACGTGATAAAGTTGCAAAAAAAGAATCAGAAAGATAGGGTACAATAGGTTTTTAAAATTATGCTTTTATTATGCTTAGATGGCTCAATATTTCTCAGTTCATCCAGATAACCCACAAAGAAGATTAGTTCATCAAACAGTTGATATAATAAGGCAAGGTGGGATCGTTGTTTTACCAACGGATTCATCTTATGCTCTTGCATGTCATATTGGTGATAAACGAGCCTTGGATAATATTCGACGAATTCGTCAGCTCAGTGATAAACATAACTTTACTCTGCTTTGTAAAGATCTGACTCAAATATCAAATTTCACCAAAATAGGAAATGACGCTTTTAGATTGATAAAATCCTTAACACCAGGAGCATTTACTTTTATTTTAAATGCAACGAAAGAAGTACCTAAAAGGCTTCAGCATCCAAAGAAAAAAACAATTGGTATTCGGATTCCTAATAATATTTTTATCCAACAAATTTTGGATGAGTTAGATGAGCCTCTCTTTAGTTCTACTTTGATATTGCCAGATAATAATGATGAGGCAGAAACAGACCCTTATGAGATAAGAGAAAAACTGGAGCATGAACTAGATTTAATTATTGATTTTGGAATCATTGAATCTCAGGAAACAACAATGATTAGCTGTATTGATAATCAGATTGAAATTACAAGACAAGGGGTTGGTGATGCTCCTATGTTGGGTTAAATATTTATTAAGATGAAAATGAGCAAAGAGCCAGATGAATTTGAAAAGAAAATTCGCTTTGGATGTGGAGGGCTATTTGGTCTTGTTGTTGGATTTTATACTGTTTCACGTCTTTTTTTAAAGAGTGATGAAATACTATTGTTTTTTATTGTTATGATTTCTTGTGTTTATATCTGTGGTTATATGGCGATGAAACAAGGGGATAAATTTTGGCATTCAATAAAAAAAAATCTGCGGTGGTTCGACTAGATTTTAATATTTAAGAACTCTGTGGATACGCTTGGTTTAAATTATAAGCACTAAACAACAACTAAAAAAAGGATGGTTTATATATATGATGAATGAACTCACAACAATTCAACGTATCGTTGTTTGGATTTTGCCTGTGATTTTTGCAATTACTGTGCATGAAGTTGCACACGGCTGGGTTGCAAAGAAAAAGGGGGATAATACCGCTTTTATGTTGGGTCGTTTAACTTTAAACCCAATAAAACATATAGATATAGTAGGAACCATTATTGTTCCTGGGTTATTATTGATCACAGGAACTGGAATAATCTTTGGCTGGGCAAAACCTGTTCCTGTTAATACACGCAATTTTAAAAATATAAAAAAAGACATGGCTCTTGTAGCTGTGGCTGGCCCTGTTTCTAATTTGATAATGGCTACTGCCTGGGCTTTAATTGCTAGATTAGGAATTATTATTGATTCAGAAGCTGTCTCTTTACCACTTATTTATACAGGAATTGCAGGTATCTCAATAAACCTGGTGTTAGCATTGCTTAATTTGATACCGATCCCCCCCTTAGATGGCAGTCGTATTATTACAGCATTTTTGCCTAATAAATTAGCTTGGAAATATAATCAACTAGAACGTTACGGATTTTTCTTTTTAATTGCTCTAGTCTATACAGGTGGCTTAAGTTATATACTTGGTTACCCTATGTCTATTACTCAAACGCTATTCTTTTCTATTGCTGGACTTAGATAAGCTAGTGGCAGATAATATAATAATAGAGGTTGATCCTGAACTAGATCAGCAAGTTGCTTTAGTACAAGGAGCTCCATTTAGAGATTTACCAGAAGATTTATATATTCCTCCAGGAGCAATGGAAGTCTTTCTGGAAACATTTGAAGGCCCGTTAGATTTATTATTATATCTGATTAGAAAACAAAACTTGGATATTCTAAATATTCCAATTGCTCATATCACTACTCAATATATTAACTATATTGAAATGATGTCCGAGTTGAAATTGGAATTAGCAGCTGAATATTTACTGATGGCAGCATTATTAGCAGAAATTAAGTCTAGAATGTTGTTACCTAGACAAACAGATGAGGAAGATGAGGAAGATGATCCGCGAGCATATTTAATAAGAAAATTGCAAGAATACGAATGTATAAAAAAAGCAGCAGAAGATATTGACTCACTCCCCAGATATGAACGGGATGTTTTTGACACTCACCTTGATGTCTCAGATGTTGAAATTAACCACCCATTACCTGATGTTGATTTAAAAGAAATGCTTTTAGCATTTCAAGATGTTCTTAATCGTGTTGAACAACTCAGTCACCATAAAATAACTAAGGAGCCCCTCTCAGTCCGTGAACGAATGGCATCCATTTTGGAAAAACTTAACAGGCCAGATAGCCTCCTTTTCTCAGCGTTATTTACCAGAATGGAAGGTAAGAGAGGAGTGGTTGTCTCGTTTCTTGCAATCCTCGAACTCAGTAAAGAAGGATACATCGACATTATCCAGCTTGAACAATTTGGAGAAATCCGACTCAGATCAAAACTTAGTAGCTGATAAGAATCAGGATGGGACAGAATCAGATGTAAAAGGAAAATTTAAATCTGAATTAAAAACTAAAATAGAACTTGAGCTAAGAACAGTGCTTGAACCAGAAATAACTGCTGAATTAGAAATAGAATTAAAAACTATTTTAGAACCAAAAATTAAGACAGAGTTAGAAGACGAATTAAGAAAAACTTTAGAGCCTGAACTCATTGCAGAATTAGAGCCAGAATTAAAAATATTACTAGAAGAAGAGCTGAGAGAAGAACTAGAACCTGAGCTTAGAACTCTTCTTGAACCAGAGATAAAAAAGACTTTAGAGGAGGAGTTTAAAAAAGATCTTGAACCTGAACTTAAAAAAGTTTTAGAAAAAGAATTAATAGATAGTTTAGAGTCTGAGTTAAAACAAGAAATAGAAAGCAAGATAAAACCTGGTTTAGAAAGTAATATACACAAACAGTTAGAAGAAGAGTTACGAAATGATTTAGAACCTAAAATAATAGATGAGCTCAGTGTTAAGTTGAGAACAACTTTAGAACCTGCATTAAAAGTTGAACTTGAAAAAAAACTAAGAGAAAGTATTGAGCAAGAACTTAAGTTAAGACTTGTACAAGAAGTAAAAGATTCTTTAGAACAAGCTCTAAAAATAGAGCTTGAACCTGAACTTAGAAAAACAGTTGAAGATAAACTAAGGTTAAGTTTAGAAGCGGAATTAAAACAGGAACTTGAAAAAAACATAAAAACAGAATTAGAAACTGATTTACAAAAAAAGTTAGAAGAAGAGTTAAGAGTTGAACTAGAACCAAAAATAAAAGAAGAACTTGAGCAAAAAATAAAATCACTTTTGGCGCTAGAATTACAAGTTGAGCTTGAAAAAGAAATAAAAACAAAACTAGAAAATGAATTTCAAGTCAAGTTAGAAGAAGAAATTAGAGCTGATCTAGAACCAGAATTAAGAGTTTCTCTGGAAGCAGAATTAATAGAAGAATTAGAGGTAGAATTAAGGACAATTCTAGAGCCTCAAGTAAAACAAGAACTAGAAAAACAAATAAAGATACAGTTAGAAGCCGAAACCGAAACGCAATTAAAACAAGAGTTAACAGAACAATTAGAACCAAGAATAAGAAAAAAACTTGAAACTGAATTAAAAGTTAAGTTGGATTCAGCATTAAGAAACCAGCTTAATCAACAGCAGGAGATCAAAACATTACAAAAAAATGATACTAAGACTTCGATAGAGTTTGATCTTGATACAAAACGAATTGTCGAGGCTATTTTGTTCTCAGCAGATAAACCGATGACAAGCAAACAAATTCAAAATTTATATCCTGAGCTTGAGAGGCCAGAACTAAAAGCAATCAATGCGGTTATAGAATCAATCTCTGAGGACTATATTCGAAGGCCAGTTGGATTAAAACAATTAGCGAGTGGCTATCGGTTTCAAGTAAAAGACGGTTATTCTTATTGGGTCTCCCGTTTATTTGAAGATAAACCCCCTAGGTATTCACGAGCATTATTAGAAACAATTGCTATTATTGCTTATCGTCAGCCAGTGACTAGAGGAGATATTGAAGATATACGTGGTGTTAGCGTTAGCTCCAATATTATTAGAACCCTTTTAGAAAGAGAGTGGGTTCGTATTATCGGGCATAAAGAAGTACCAGGCCGACCTGCCTTATATGGCACAACAAAACAATTTCTGAATTATTTTAATTTATCCTCTTTAGAAAAGTTACCAACATTGGAAGAAATTAAAGATTTGGATTTATCGACAGAACAAAACCTAACTGAAGAACTAGAAAGTGAAGAACAAACAACCGAAAAACAGCCGAACATCGAACAAATCTCGGAAACCCGACATTAAGCTAGATAAAGTTTCTGAGGATAAAGATGTTATTCTCGGTGAGCGTATTCAAAAAGTGTTAGCGCGCGGTGGTGTAGCTTCAAGAAGAGAAATAGAACGTTGGATAGAAGAAGGGCGCATAAACGTTAATGGTGTAAAGGTTAGCCCAGGGCTTCATCTTAAATCAGGTGACCAAGTTCAAATTAATGGGCGTGCTATTAATTGGGAAAAATATGTTCAGCAACCTACAAGGGTTATAGTCTATAACAAACCTACGGGTGAAGTTGTTACACGTAGGGACCCTCAAGGGCGTCCTGTAGTTTTTTCCAGGTTACCAAAATTAGACATTGGGCGATGGGTCTCTATTGGTAGATTAGACATTAATACCTCTGGTTTACTTTTATTGACTAATAACGGTGAGTTAGCCAACCGTTTAATGCATCCTTCTGCTGAGCTCGACAGAGAATATGCTGTTCGTATTTTAGGTGAAGTACCAGATGAAATGATTGAGCAATTAAAAGAAGGCGTTGAGCTTGAAGATGGGGAAGCTCACTTTAATGACATACAGTTTTTCTCTGGCGAAGGAGCAAATAAATGGTTTCATGTAGTTGTAAAAGAAGGAAGAAATCGCTTAGTTAGACGGTTGTGGGAATCTCAGGGTGTGACAGTAAGTCGGTTGATGAGAGTGAGATATGGTCCTGCAGTATTACCTACTAATGTTAGAGCTAGAGATTGTTATGAGCTAAATAATAAGGAATTAACTATTTTGATGGAAGGCGTTAACATGGAACAAGAAAAGCCTTTAAAACCAGCTTTAAAGAAAAAAAAACGATCATAGTTTGACTATAATTTAAAGAAATTTTCTGGTGGTTTATACAATACTGCATGAATATCAGTGGTGCCATTCAGAATTGACAAATGGAATGATGTGCTGCGAAAAAATGACGAGTAAAAATATCTCATCCTTAAAGTCATAAAAATAGAATGGGGTTAATTAGTCAACCCTTAAAAAAATATATCCAATTGAAATATAATGTTATTTTTCAATAATCAACTGACCAAAACGACCAGAAATGTTATAATAAGCTCTTAATTTCCGGTCGAAAAGTTGAAAAATGTTACTCCCTGCAAATACAGTCCACCAAACCAA
>JAKIVF010000058.1 GCA_021647145.1 Methylococcaceae bacterium
CCCTGGCTGTATTGCTTTTACAAATAATAATAATAGGGTTAAAGCAATTGCAAGTTATGGATTCAGTCGGCCTGATATACCTAAGGCATTTCCTACAATCTCATCAGCTAATACCGGATGGAGAGGGTTTGGAAAATTTGTTCAAGCTGATAAAATGATAAAAGTATTTATGTTAAGTTCGTTTGATAAATATTGGATTCCATTAAAGGGTTATTATAAAATTAACACACACCCTCCTTACTCGGAGAAAATTGAAGCACTTCCAGGTTGGTAGTTGCCAGTTTCAGTTAAAAATAGGTAGGTTGGACTGCCGTCTCTTTGGTAACACAACACTACTTTATAAGATGTTAGATTAACGATAAAGCTGTCAACCTACGTTAATTTAATACTTGATAAAGTATCAATTAAACCAAGTTGGTTTTAGAAGTGTTAAACTAAGAAACGTGTAGGAATAATCCTCAAGATTATGAATAAAATCAAAACTAAAGTTTTTAAAATGGGCGTTATTTAAAGCAATGAAAAAAAAGACAAATTCTTTATTTTTAAGTTTTGTTGTACCAGTTATGGATGAAGAGCAAACATTAGATGCTCTTTTTCAAGGTATTAAAAATACATTATATAAATTAGATAATACTATCCAATTTGAAGTGGTTTTTATTGATGACGGTAGTACGGATAAATCTTGGGAGACCATGTCCGTTTTAGTAAAAAAAAATCCTAGTATCATTAAAGCAATAAAATTACGGCGTAATTTTGGTAAAGCCCATGCACTTTCATGTGGTTTTAAAATTTGCTCCGGTGATGTTGTTTTTACCATGGATGCTGATTTACAAGATGCCCCAGGTGAAATCCCTAAGTTTTTAGAAAAAATTGAGCAAGGGTATGATGTAGTATCAGGCTGGAAAAGTAATCGCCAAGATCCATTATCCAAAACATTACCTTCAAAATTATTTAATAAAATAACAGCCAAATTAACGGGTATTCCATTACATGACTTTAACTGTGGCTTTAAAGCATATAAAAAGGAAGTCTTGGAAGGAATAAAAATTTATGGTGAATTACATCGCTATATCCCCGTTTTGGCACAAGAACTTGGTTTTACCAATACAGAAGTTAGTGTAAAACATAATAAACGTGAATTCGGTGTGTCTAAATATGGCTGGGAGCGTTATACACGAGGATTAGTGGATTTACTAACAGTACTGGCAACAACACGTTATCTTACGAAACCAGGACATTTGTTTGGCGGCTTAGGTATTGGAGCAGCACTGAGTGGTTCACTTATATTAGGTTATTTAGGTATACTTTGGTTTATGGGGCTTGGTCCTATTGGAACCCGGCCTCTATTTTTTATTGGTATATTACTGGTCATTCTCTCCATCCAAATGATTTCATTGGGATTATTAGCAGAGCTCATTACCCGCCATAATGATTCGGGGCCAACGGATAACGTAATTTCTGAAAAACAGGGGTTTGAGTAATGGCAAAATCGCCAATTGTTGAAGACGGTTTAGTCGTAGGTACTGCCTCAAATAAATACGAAAGTAAAAACCCTATTTCTCAATATTTATTACGTCAATTTGATCAAAGCATTGCTGATTTAGTACAGCAAGCCAAACCAAAAACAGTGCTTGAAATAGGCTGTGGCGAAGGTCATGTGACAAATATTATACTAAAAAACTCTGAGGCAACTATTCAAGCATTCGATATATCACAAACTATTGTAGATATTGCAAAAAGCTCAATAGAATCACCTCGAGTTGATTTTCAACAGTTTAATATTTATGATTTAACAGAAAAACAGACAGCAGATTTAGTCGTCTGTTGTGAAGTCTTAGAACACTTGGAAACGCCTGAAACTGCCCTACAACGGCTTGCAGAAAAAGCGGCTCCTTATGCCATTATAAGTGTACCAAGAGAACCTATTTGGCGGATGCTGAATTTTATTCGTGGCGTGTATATTACAGATTTTGGGAATAGTCCAGGTCATATAAAACATTGGTCACAAAAAGGCTTTATTCAGTTTGTCGAACAACAATTTGAAATTGTTAGTGTAAAAGCGCCATTGCCATGGACAGTTTTACTTGTAAAATCTAAACAATTTAACTGATACTTTGCTAAAGAAACTGCTCACCTATCTGGGCTCTATTATTGCAATAATTTCTCTGGTTTTTGTTGCTCAACAATTAGTTGAAAATTGGCAAAAGGTTGGCCCATATCAATTTACAACCCAATCAATTAGTATTATATTCTTAGGAATCATCGGTTACTGCATTGCTTGCTATTTGCTTTCTGCAGCATGGTATAAAATTCTGGCTTCGCTATGTTCTAGTCCTATATCTGCCGAAGGTATAAAGTCTATTTATGCTCGCAGCCAGATAGCAAAATATATACCGGGTAATGTGATGCAAATTGCTGGACGACATATTTTAACTCGTCGTTTAGGTATAGGACATAAGCTACTTGCTATTGCAAGCTTAACCGAAATTGTTGGACTGGTCATGGCTTCATGTACATTAACTGTTATTGGGAGTGTTATTTTTGGACTGTGGGAGAGTTACATCAACCAACAGCAGCTATTGGATGGAGTGTTTACCTTATGTATTATTTTGTCACTCATTCCCATAATACGTTATTTTGTCATTAAGTTTATTCCTATAAGTAGACCTTACCTTAATAACCCCTCTTTGTTTTTAGCTTTTTTTATAGTTTATCTAAAATACGTGGTGTTTTTTATTATTGTGGGAACAATACTTGTAGGTCTTGTGTATCAACTAGATGGCGAGTTAAGTATCTATCAAATAGCTGCAATTATCGCCACTTTTTCAGTTTCGTGGTTGCTTGGTTTTATTACACCAGGTGCGCCTTCTGGAATTGGGATTAGAGAAACTATACTAGTGGTTTCTTTGGATAAAATTTTGTTAGGGAGTACGGGTGTATTAATTGCAATTCTTTTTAGGGTAATTACCGTAGGGGGTGATGTTTTGTTTTTTAGTATTGCAGGTAGAAAATCTATATCCTAATAAATACTATATCTCAATAACAAGGTACCCATTCAAAAGAAACTTTTTTTAAGGTGACCAAGCTGGTTCTCGAACTTCATTACTTTTAATCGTAAGATTCTGTTGATTTTTCCCGTCAACAGAAACTGTTGAAAGTAAATTTTTATTACCTTTTCCAGAGACGTATAAAACCTTTTCTCCATCAGGTGAAAAACTTGGTGATTCGTCCCATTTTCCTGTTGTTAATAGATTTATAGTACCGCTAGCTAAATCCATCACTGCTATTTTAAAAGCATTATTTTTTGCATGCACCATTGCTATCTTTTTTCCATCGGCAGAAAAATCAGCTCCAGCGTTATAATTCCCTTTAAAAGTTAAACGACTTGATTTACCCCCAGTACTAGGAACTTTATATAACTGGGGTGTTCCGGTTTGATCTGAGGTATATACGATCATTGAACCATCAGGTGACCAAGCAGGTTCAGTTGCAATGCTTTTGATGTTTGTTACTTTTTTTAAAGAGAGGTCTACAAGATTTAAAACATATATGTTTGGACTACCATCTTTAGAAAGTGTAAGAGCTAATTGAGATCCATCGGGCGAGAAAGAAGGTGAGCTATTAATTCCCTTAAAAAAAGCCACTTTTGTCCTCTTTCCTGTTAACAGTGTTTGAATAAAAACCCCAGAGTGCCTGTTTTCAAAAGAAACATAAGCAATCTTTTTTCCATTGGGTGACCAAGCAGGAGACATAATTGGTTCAGATGAAGATGCAATAATTTTAGGATTTGTGCTGTCTACATTTGCTACAACAAGTTGATATAGCTTTTTCTTTTTTGATTTAGTCGTTGTAACAAAAACAAGATGAGAGCCTGGTTTATTTTTTGTCAATTCAGAGGTGCCTGAATAAGCAAAAACTTCTATTTCTTTATCAATTGTTTGCTTATTTATTACTACTTTTTGTCTTTTTTCTTTTACTGGACTACAACCAATCAAAAAGATAGAGCTTACGGTGAAAAGTAACGCTATTTTTTTAAATCTCACAACAAAGAGCCTCTAAAAATATTAAATTTTAATAAATATAATTTTAGGTAGAATGAAAAAAAACTGCCCAAAATCAAAGAATACCTTATCATACTGCTGTTATAGAGTGGACTAAATTTTAGTGTCTTATTTCTTACAAGAAATGTTAAAAAACAACTATGCGGAGCATACTAAGTGACAGAACTAAAAGAACAATCAATAGAAACCTTCCTTGATGAGCTAGCAAGCAAACAGGCAACACCAGGAGGAGGAAGTGCTGCAGCAGTAATTGGAGCACAGTCTGCTGCGCTCATTAGCATGGTCTGTAATTTAACCATAGGGAAACCAAAATATAGTGAAGTAGAAAAGGATATGAAAACTTTGTTACAACAATCAGAAGATTTACGAACAGAATTAACTGGAATGATTAAAGCTGATGTTGATGTGTTTGATAAACTAATGTCTTGTTATGGTTTGCCAAAAGAAACAGAGCAGGAAAAAACGAATAGAAGTGAAAAAATACAGAGAGTATTAAAAGAAGCAACCCTTGTCCCTCTGGAAT
The DNA here is from genome assembly GCA_021647145.1 of Methylococcaceae bacterium. GTDB lineage: Bacteria > Pseudomonadota > Gammaproteobacteria > Methylococcales > Methylomonadaceae > QPIN01. Next base: position 4,585 of record JAKIVF010000058.1, read on the forward strand.
GTGCAAAAGCTTGTGCCCAGTTAATTAAATTAAGCCGAATCGCTGCAGAAAAGGGTAATGTCGGGGTCATTAGTGATGCTGGCGTTGCTGTAATGGCGGGTTATGGCGCACTAAAAAGCGCAGCACTTAATGTCTATATTAATACAGGTAGTATTAAAGATAAAAAGTTTGCTACAGAAAAACTTGCAGAATTAAAGCAAATCATTAATGGTGTAGATATTGAAGCAGAAGAAATTTATCAAATTGTTAAATCGAAATTGTAAAAGGTAAGACAGAAATTTAAGAAAATATAGGGTTGACGAAAATTACAAATAACAGTAAAATTCTATATCTTCACTGCTGGGTCGATCAAGACATGGCATGAAAGAAGGTTATAAGATCGGGGTATAGCGCAGTTTGGTAGCGCGCCTGCTTTGGGAGCAGGATGTCGGGGGTTCGAATCCCTCTACCCCGACCAAAAGTTTGCGCTTGTAGCTCAGCTGGATAGAGCATCGGCCTTCTAAGCCGAGGGTCGCAGGTTCGACTCCTGCCAAGCGTGCCATTTTCTTTCTTAATATTATGGTGGGCGTAGCTCAGTTGGTAGAGTCCCGGATTGTGATTCCGGTTGTCGCGGGTTCAAGCCCCGTCGCCCACCCCATGTATTTTAATACCTTCTACGAGTCAAGAATCTTTCATATCTTTATTTACAACTCTTTTTTATAATCCAGCAATAGCTTAATTTATGTCCTGACGCTTTTTTTCGCTGCCATTGTTTATATTAAGTACTTCAGCTTTTAAAAGGAAGAGTTTTTACTAGAAACGTGAGGGAGTTTTATTTGTAAACTATTGTATAAGAATGGGAAAGTGAGGTTTTTTTTATACTTATAGTAACTCTGTATTTATTAAGTGATTAATAGTTAAGAAACATTCAGTCTTCCTATGGTAAGATTGTTTCATGCTTACATATTTGTGATGCATAAAACCAAAATAATTATCTATACGAGGAAAAATCTATTATGGGTTTATTGAAAAAAGTATCTTTAGCGTTATTCATTAGTATTGCAATGCTTGCAACTGCTCCTTCTGTAATAGCTAAACCAATGGGAAAAATTGAAAATAAAAGCCCTGCAGAAACAGTTGTGGATATTGATAAGACTCTTGAGATCTCAGCAGAGACTATGAAAGCTATTGAAGACGATGCTGAAAAAGATACAGTAATGAAGATGTTTAAGTCTACAAAACAGCAAGCTAAGGAAATTGAAAGTACTGTGACTTATAGTATTCGTGAAAAAGCTTTAGGAAGACTAGGTAAAGCACGTTTAGCGTATAAAAAAGGTAAGGATAAAGCTGAAGTATTAGAGTTAATGAAAAAAGCTGATGATACTTTTAAAGAACTTAAAGCTAGATACCATGGCTTTGATGGAAGTTAAATACAAATTGGTTTATCTTTTGTAAATAAAAAATGGGTTTTTAGCTTAATGTAAGTTATGAACCCATTTTTTTTCAGCTTTAAAATTTAATTTATTTCACAAAACATTGTGATTCAGCATGTGTATCAGCTTCCTTAAGAAGTGCTCTCAAGTCTTTGGCATGCTTTGGATCTCGAAAAGCAGCACCATTTTCACCGGGTGTTTTCTTTAAATATGAAAAAGTTTTAGCACTTTCATATTCTTCAAAAGTCATTTTTTCTGCAATTTTATCTATTTTGCAACCGCAAGCATATTGATTTATGTAATTAAGACCGCCATGTTTAGCAACACAATTTAAAACATATTCAACTCGATCACGAGTAGGAAAGTCATTAACTTTACTTGTTTCAACAGCTTTTTCTGTTATTTTTTTTGGTTCAGTTGTTGTGCATCCGACTAGTAAAACTGATATGCTGATGGATAAAACTAGTTTATTTTTCATATGATTGTTTTCCTGTAAAACAGTTAAGTGAAAGAAGATACCCTATGTTTTTTATTGGGTATTTGAAAAATTTAGATGGTTATTCTTCAACTGCGAAATCGACGATTTGCCTAAGAGTACTATTCATTTGTTTAGAAAAAAAATTGAGGTCTTTGTTTTCTGTATCAATTGGCAGCAAATGTGTTTTTACAATAGTTCTGTCTTTAAATTTATAAACAACAATATTGCAGGGCATATAGCTAACAGCATGTGGAGACATCACTAGTAATGATTTAGCATGGGTTAAATTACAAAATTGTATTGTGTCATAATCTGGAAAGTTTTTTGTTCCTCTATCACGAATAACTTTACCGACTCTACTATGGCCTGTTATTCGGAAGTTATGTTCTGTAATTGCAATTTCTAGTTCAGCGAGCACATCATCATATGGCTTTTGTGTTTTTGCTTGATAATAATGAATTGTTGTACTGCTAGTAGATTTAGGTTGCTGAGAAGTGCAACTTATAATAAATAGCAGGATTGAAAAAGTGAATATTCTAATTAACATAGGTAAATCTTAACATTATGGGTGGGCAAAACAAAGCAACAGGTATTGTGCTGGCTGGTGGGTTAGCCAGAAGAATGAATAAACAAGATAAAGGCTTGGTTATTTATCATGATAAACCCATGGTGGCTTATGCAGTTGAGGCAATGTCAAAAGTTGCTGCTACAGTTTTAATCAATGCCAACCGAAATCAACAAGAATATGCACAATTTGGTTTTAAGGTGATTGCCGATCAAACAGATACTTTTGACGGGCCTTTGGCAGGTATTCTTGTGGGAATGTTAAATGCTGAAACTGATATTGTATGTGTGATGCCTTGTGATTCGCCATTATTTAAAGCAGAACATTTACAAAGATTATTAATAACGTTAACAGAGAATAAAGTTGATATTGCCGTTGCCTTTGATGGAGAACGTATGCACCCAGTATTTTTGGCTTTAAAAACATCATTGAAAGGTAGCTTAGAAAAATATTTATCAGCAGGAAATCGTAAAATTGATATTTGGTTACAACAGCATCAGCTCACTAAGGTCGATTTTAGTCGGGATGTAAAAGTTTTTCTTAATATCAATACCTTGGGTGAGTTAGAGGCGCTGGAGAAAATTAGGGATGAATAAAGCTAAAAAACCAGAGATGACAGATGCAGGTTTAGGTTTTTCTAAGTCTACTATTGCTGTAGATGAATGTGGTAATAAAAGACAAATTGAACTTGTAGGAGAGAGAGCATTAACAATTTATGTTGATAAACAGGAAATAGTAACATTAATGACGATGGGAACTCATCCAGAATTATTAACTTTAGGGTATTTAAAAAACCAGGGGTTTTTTGAGCAGCTTAGTGAAATAAATATAGTACAAGTTGATTGGGAAACAGAGGCCGTGGCAGTCGTTACAAACTCAAAATCATCTGATTTTTCTAAACAAATGGAACAAAGAACTGTGACTACGGGGTGTGGGCAAGGTACAGTATTTGGCCGCTTAATGGATAAGCTAAAAGATACAAAAGTTTCTTCTTTTTTTATTAAACAAACGACCCTTTATGGGTTATTAGACTCATTAAAACACCAAAATGAAATCTATAAAAAAGCGGGTGCTGTTCATGGGTGTGCTTTATGTACTGGCGATCAGATAGATTTTTTTGTAGAAGATGTTGGACGGCATAATGCTGTTGATGTCATTGCGGGTTATATGTGGTTGAATAACATAAGTGGAAATAATAAAATTTTTTATACTACAGGCAGGTTAACGTCAGAGATGGTCATTAAAATAGCTCAGATGGCGATTCCCATATTGCTATCTCGTTCTGGAGCCACTCAAATGGGCTTGGATATGGCTAAGCAATCTGGTGTAACTTTAATTTCCAGAGCGAAAGGTAAGCATTTTATGGTTTTACATGGTGTTGAAAATATAAAATTTAAGGGTGGTTGTTTATGATTCCAGAAATTTTCCCAATTGTTATCACAGGATTAATGATTTTAATTCCAGTTTTCTTTATATATAGAAAAGCTGGTTTTAATCCAGCATGGGCATTACTCGTATTTTTACCTGGTTTTGGCTTGTTATTAATTTTTTTACAGCTGGCTTTTTTACCTTGGAAAAATCAGGCCGATCATGGGAGGGAAATTTAATGACGCTGTTTTATGTACTTGTCTTGATTTACGGTGTTTTTATATTTTGGCTGGGAGCTAAAATATTAGATAAAGCAGGTTTCGATAAATGGTGGGTTTTATGCTTATTAATTCCTGTTGTTAATATTTTTATGATTTGGGTATTTGCTTTCTCAAACTGGCCTAATCTAAAAAAAGGTGTTGAGCAAAATATGAATTAAATAATACCAAAAAAAGATAAATAGAAAATTTGCTAGTTCCTAGAGGGATATTTTGTAATAATGGAGTTTCTACTTTGTTGATTTTATAATAATAAATTTTTGCTATTTAATGCAAAAGCTCAAGTATAAGGATGTCTTGATCAATAATTCCATGTCGCATTGTAGAAATTTGTCTAAATTGAGAGAGAAAAATATGAAGCATCATAGAAAGAAAGCAATTAAAAATGTTTTCGTGATTGCTGGGCTAACAGGGTTGGTAATTTCTATTGCCCCCCTTACAGCTCAGTTTTTGTCCAACGAAATGTCCCATCAATCCTCTAATCATCGTCATCTTGATGTCAACCGATTCACTAAAATAGGAGGAGACTGGCCTCCACAACCAAAAAATATGGAAAATATTGTTTGGTTACAAGGGAATAGTGGGGTTCGCTCAAACTCTATTAGCCAAGTTAGTGCATTAGCTAAAACAATAGTTATCAATAATGTTCCTGAGCTTGGAAATCGATTTACTTTTATAACTTCACAAACAGACAGCGGAAAAAATGGACCTTCTTCGGAAGAGGTTGTCACTTTTTTTAGTCATTCTAATAATATGACTGTTGAAGTGAATGTTGATCATGGGGAAATAAAAAAAGTTGAAGAGATAAGCCCGTCAACATATCAACCACCACTTACGGCTGAAGAAGTAAAAGAAGCCGTAAAAATTGCTAGAAAAGCATTGCAGAAAGAAGGGTTTGGTCGTGTCCAGCAACTGAAAGGGTATGGAATTTTAGCGTTTAAGACCTCTGATGAAGCGGGTTCAGATAATGGCGGGTTTTATGATACCCGTGTAGTTTATGTTTCATTTCATGAGCATATTGATGCTAGGCCTGAATTTATCGCATGGGTAGACTTAACAGAAGGAAGTGTTATCAAATCAATGGAGGATTCATTATGAAAATTACAATTAAAACGCTTTCACTCTTGAGTATTTTGTTAAGTGGACTCACATTTTTTAATGTTTCACAAGCTGAAAGATTTAATGGAGTGCATCATCGTGAATGGCAGGATTGGAGTTTTGACTATCAAGTGGGTAACCGACTAGATGGTTTGTCACTAACCAAAGTTAAATATAAAGGTGTTGATATATTGGGTAGAGCAAGCCTGCCCGTTATGCGAGTATTCTACGATAATAATGATTGTGGTCCATATGCCGATCGTATGGGAGGTGATTTAACGCCTATCAGTTGGGCAAACAATGAAGTTGTTGTGTTACGTGAATTTACCCAATCTGGTCGCCAATGGTTAGAAATTGGAATTCAAGACACTATTGGTAATTATGTGATTTACCAATCATGGTATTTGAGTGCTGATGGAATCATGGATGGTCATATATTTAGTAAAGGGTTGCAATGTAATACAGACCATATTCATTATCCATATTGGCGTATGGATTTTGATTTAGCGGGTGTGGATAATGACCAACTACGAAAGTTTGTGGGTAGTGATTGGCAAATAGTTTCATCTGAGTCTAATGACAATGTGACAACAGCGAATAGTCATCGTTGGCAAGTTAGAGATACTGTTACTGGAGATAGTGTAAATATTGAATTTGGCACTGCCGGATGGAGTGATGTTGGTGGAGGAACGGTCATACCAGAAGATACTTTTGTTAACAATTTAATTTTAAGTCGACGTTATCAACAAGGGGAAGATGTTGGATGGCTTCACGGCGCTCAATCTGAAGTGCCTTACAATAATGGAGAAAGTATTGATAGTGAAGATATAATTATTTGGTATAAAAGCTATATGCCTCATAGTGCTTCTGAAGGGCCTGACTTGTGGCACTCAACAGGAGTACGTTTCGTTATTAATCTTGCAGGTTCCAGTGGTAATGAACCACCAACGGTTACTAACCCTGGCAATCAAGAAAACCAAATAGGAGATAATGTAAGTTTACAAATTGAAGCTAGTGGTAGTAGTGCATTGTCTTATAGTGCCGCTGGTTTACCTTCAGGATTAAGTATTAATGCCTCAGGTTTAATTACAGGTACAGTTTCAACTGCTGGAGATTATACTTCAACTATTTCAGTAAATGATACGGGCAGTGGAGCAGCCGAAGCTAGTTTTTCCTGGAAGGTTACAGCAGGTGGTAATGAGCCGCCAACAATTAGTAATCCTGGGGTTCAAGATGGCATAGTTGAAGAAAGTGTTAATTTACAAATTGAAGCTAGTGGAAGTAGACCCTTATCATATAGTGCTACTAGCTTGCCCACAGGCTTGAGTATTAACGAAAGTACTGGCCTTATTTCAGGCACACTGTCAACTGCAGGGGAATATTCATCAACAGTTACTGTGACTGATAGTAATAGCGAATCGGCACAGACTACCATTACTTGGCTAATTATTTTGGGAGGTGAAGTTGATGCGCCTATTATTACTCATCCTGGTACTCAAGAAAACCAAGTGGGAGATAGCATAAGTCTACAAATTGAAGTTAGTGGAGTTAATCCTTTGTCATATAGTGCTACTGGCCTGCCTACAGGTTTAAGTATTAGTGAAAGTACTGGGCTTATTTCAGGTACACTGTCTACAGTTGGGGAGTACTCTTCAAAGGTTACTGTAAATGATAGTGAGAGTCTCAGTGGGTCAACAGAGACTTCTTTTACCTGGCTGGTTTTAGCTGATAGTAATAACCCATCTTCTATAAGTTTCGACTTTGAAACGGATGATGAAGGGTGGATTCGAAATGCTGCGGGAGCCGATACTGCATCCTCAGGATTATGGGGGCGGTCAAACCCATCTTTTACGTCTTACCGCGGTATTGATTTACAACCAGAAAATGCTGCAGAAGGTGAGTTTGCATTAGTAACTGATGGACGATCTGGTCAATATTCAGGGTCTTATGATATAGATAATGGTGTTACAACCATGAGATCGCCTAATATTGACTTGACTAATGCTACTCAAGCTAAATTATCTTTTTCTTATTATTTTTCCCATTTAGGAAATGCGACAAGAGCTGACTATTTTCGTGTTCGAGTTGTTGGAACAAGCAACCAGGCTACAGTTTTGGAAAAACGTGGCTCTCGTGCCGCTGTTCAAGCTGACTGGAAAACTCATAATATTGATATTAGCGAATTTTCTGGGCAATCAGTTTATATTGAGATTGAAGCAGCAGATAAAGAATCAGGAAGCTTGGTTGAGGCAGGTATTGATAATATTTCCCTAAATTTTTCTTCTCAGTAATCCAGTTGTTTTTTGATACTGAAAAAAATACCTCTATTAATTATGGGTGAGAGAGTTGGATATTTTTTCTTTCTTCAATTAATAGAGGTGTCCATACTTTGTGTGTGTATTTACTCTATCTCTGCCTGTATGGTAAAGAATTGATTAATAGTATCTGTTTAGTCTTTCGAAACTGAGCGTTCAATTACAATTTTTATCTTTGCTTACCATAGAATAGGGTAGCGTGGGTCTCCATGCCATTTTTGCAAATAGGAATCAATTCCCCACTTGCGCCCTGCATGACCAGTAAAAACAACTAAAGAGGACATTATCAGAAGTACGTAACTCCAAATCCATTGAAACCCACCAAAATAGGCAAGAAAGTAGTTAAAGAATAAAAGCATGCTTAGTAGACTGAAAAAACGAGTGAAAACACCTAAAAGTAAACCGAGACCAACAGCAAATTCAAGCACTAACATAAAAATAGCAAAAACTTCAGCAATTGGAGAGATAGCTTTATCCAGTATTTCTTTGTAGAAAGTAAGGCTGCTTCCATTACCATTTGTAGAATCAAATAACCACTTTATATACTCAATTATGCCATCAGAAGTATAGAATCCAGTTGCAATATTTTGATACCATGTTACTAAAATAATAATGCCTAATGATATGCGTAATAAGGCGAGTCCCATTCCTAATTGTTGCGAGATATCTTCTTTAGATTTGATTGTAGGTTTGTTTTCTGGGCTAATTTTTAGAATGTAATGATTAACATTTTTTTCAATTTGGACTGTAAAACTGCCTTTTGAGGTGGTATAGGTAGAACAAATTTTTTTTTTTCTTAATAGTTCTTTTTTTTGTGAATTATCAAGAAAATTATTGATTAAGGTATTGATATCTTCGATGGTTATTGTTTTTTTACCTATTATTTTTTCTTTATCCTTTAATTGTAATCTTGGAATTTTATTAACTTGAAGAACTAAGCTATTGGCCCTTAGTTTTAGCAAAAATTCTATATAGGGTGCTAAATTCATAATTTCACTGGTTTAAAATGGGAGTCTTTATAATTAATTGAAGACACCTATAGTATAAAAATATTAAAGCTGGTTGAAGAAATAAAGATATTAATTTTCTGTGTCAACGTACAAGCGCTTTTTTCCATGAATTTTAGAGTGAGTTTACACGAAAAAAACTGATAATAATTGATTTGTTTTCCCCAGTATTCTAAGTATTTGAAACTACAAATAAAATACTCCAAGGATTTTTTTGTTTTATTTTCTTATCTTTCTTGGCATTTTTTCCTTTTGGAGTGGGGGCAAGTAAAAGGTGACTACTTTTAGCGTAATAGCATATGTTTTAATCAGGGCAGGGCAAAGCAATAATAATTATTTCAGTAAATTGTGAATTTATTCACGTTAAATATATTATTTTTTTAACTTGGTTCGCGTTTTTTTAAATTATTATATTTATTTATAACAATATGTTAGGGGTAAATAGTGCTCTTTTTGCTCTAATCTTAGCTTTTGAAATGCCTATTTCTATTGACAATTTTGGTCTTAGTGGAATATTATTCTTTACGAAACAGATTAAATATTTGTTTTAATTAAGAGTTTTACTCTAAATTTTTTCTATTATGCTTTTTTATCGGTTAAATTTTCATTTTTCCGGTATGAATCATTTTTTTAACATGAAAACCCTAAATTAGGAAGTAGAGAGAGATATGAAAAATATTAAAAATAATATCATAGCCTTAGCATCTGTATTTATTTTAACCATTATAACACTACCAGCAGCTCAAGCGACTTGGGGTGGTGGTAATTGGGGAGGTGGTGGTCATCGTGGTGGTAATGGTAATGGCGGTGGTTGTCGTTATGGTCGAAAATGTGGTGGTGGGAAGCGTGGGCCAGCAGGAGCAGATGGTGCAGCAGGACCAGCAGGAGCAGATGGTGCACCGGGGCCAATGGGGCCAGCAGGAGCAGATGGTGCAGCAGGACCAGCAGGAGCAGATGGTGCACCGGGGCCAATGGGGCCAGCAGGAGCAGATGGTGCAGCAGGACCAGCAGGACCAGCAGGACCAGAAGGACCAGCAGGTGGTGGAGCAGGTGGTCTTACAACAATAACAAATTTTGGAACATGCTCTTATACTGATTTAACTGTTTATGAACATGGTTCAGTTAATTCTGGAGTTTGTAGTTTGTCATGTGGTGAAAATGAAGTCCTAGTTGGTGGTGGTTGCCGTGTTGGTGGTACAGGTAATGGCGTATTAACAACTAACCAGCCTTCAGGTAACCAATGGGAATGTGATTTTGTTAATATAGGTTCAGATACTAAAGCACCTAATTTTGACGTTAAAGTTACAACAATTTGCGTCAGTCAATAATAACTAATGTTGTATTGATATTAGTTATTCAAAAAATAACGATTTAGATTGTTGTCTATACTTCGTTCGGTCTGGTTGCTTAGAAATTAAGAATCTATGACCGTGCGAAGTATAGTTTCAAAAGCTAATAAAAAATCTAAGTTATTTTTTTATTGAAAAGAGCGTTTTGTAAATTAAATATAGCAAATAATAATAAAAAGGTTTTCCCTGTTATACCACACCACTGTGTTGGTATGGCTCTTATGTAATACGAATTTGGGTAATTATTAATCTAGCTTTGTTGAAAATATATTGATAACAAAATTTTATTTCTTGATTTTTTTAAGTCAATTATTCGGTGACCTACTGTCTTCTTTGAGATGCCAGATAAAAACAGGTAATATAAACTGCCAAAGTTAATAATCCGAGTTGCAAGTGTAATCTTTCTTGTAAAATAGCGATAGATATTGCGAAAGTGAGGGTAATGAGTATCATTGCTTTAACTTTGGATGAATGTTCGATTGTACGACTATCTTCCCATTGTTGTAGAGTTGTCCCAAACCATCGATTGTTTAATAATAATTGATGGAATCGAGGTGAGCTTTTACTAAAACAGGCTAAAGCTGAAATTAAAAAGGGTGTGGTTGGTAAAATAGGAAGAATGACACCAATAATGCCTAATATGATAAATAGTGAGCCAAAAGTAATTAATAAATACTTTTTTAAATGATTACGCATAAAATTTTAAACGCAATCTATCCATAATTAACTTAATATTCACAAAAGATTCTATCGTAATTTTTTTAAACTAATAAATCTATTTTCAGCCGTTAAAGTCATTTCAAAATACCCTTTAATTCCATTTTTAGTAAGAAATGATTGAACATTTCTAGCTGGAAACATAATTCTCCTGCCATCATCTGCCACTACAGAGATGTTTTTAGCTGTGCCTTGATATACTTTTAGAAAATCATCGTAGCTAAGTTCTAAAGTAAATAATATAGATTGATATTGACCCATTGATATTAAAGAATGAGTAGGGGTTGGGCTAACAGCTCTATTGTTAACCTTACCTTATTAGAAAAATGGCGTTGGGCTACCAAAGGGGCGGCAGCCCAAACTATAAATTTTTAATTTTCTTTTAATTACACCGAAATTATCAGCTGATTAACTAAAACTTATATTTTGTTTATCCTTATTCCCTGGAGCTTACAATTTTGGGGGTCTATTTGCCCTAGTTTTGTAAGGCTGCAATCCGCTCTTCCAAAGGGGGGTGACTCATAAACATTTTCTTTACACCACCACCGTTTATTCCAAAAGCAGCTAATTGCCCTGGAAGTTCAGCTGGACTTTGAGCACGTTGTAAAGCAGTTAAAGCTGCAATCATTTTTTCTTTTCCTGCTAAACTTGCTCCTCCTGCATCCGCATGAAATTCACGGTAACGAGAAAACCACATAACTAACATGCTAGCAAGGAAAGACAAAGCAACTTGTGCAATCATTTGAGTGACAAAATAACCTATACCATGGCCTTCTTCATTTTTTAGAATAACACGGTCAACAAAATGTCCAATAATAGATGCAAAAAAGTAAACAAAAGTATTCACAACACCCTGCATAAGAGCCATAGTAATCATATCACCATTGGCAACATGGCTAATCTCATGTCCAACCACAGCTTCTACTTCATCTTGGCTCATTGTTTGTAAAAGCCCTGTGCTAACAGCAACTAAAGCATTGTTTTTACTCATCCCTGTTGCAAATGCATTTGGCTCTGGAGTATCAAAAATACCCACTTCAGGCATACCAATACCGGCTTCCTTTGCTTGTCTGGTTACGGTTGAAATAAGCCATTGCTCTGTCTGGTTTTGAGGGTTTTCAATAACATGTACCCCCATTGCTTTTTTTGCAGACCATTTTGATATAGCCAAAGAAATAATAGAGCCAGTCATACCAATAACTGCAGAAACGACTAATAAAGCTTCTAGATTTAGATCAACACCATTTGCTGCTAATGTACCGCTCAATCCAAAAACACTAAAAACAATACTAATAACAACCATTATTGCTACATTGGTTGCTAGAAAAAGTGCAATTCGCATCATAATAAAACCTTCTTTGTTATAAAGTTGTATAAGATATGGGGATGTATAAGTTTAAATTCAATCATTGAGACTGTTAAGATAGGATATAGTTTATAAAAATAGGTGAAGAAATGAATATTATCAAGACACTGGTTCTATATTTTTTTTTAATGAATGGCTGTGTTTCTGCTTCAGATAAACATCAACAGGTTTTAAATAGTTTAAAGTTGCCAGATGGGTTTTCTATTTCCATCTACGCTGATAATGTACCCAATGCTCGTACCTTGGCTCTCGGAGAAGATGGCGTTGTTTATGTTGGTACGCGAAAACAAGGTGCTGTTTATGCAATTCATGACAAAAATGGTGACGGAGTTACAGAAAAAAAATATCTGATTGCAACAGGTCTAAATATGCCGAATGGAGTTGCCTATAAAAATGGAGATTTATTTGTAGCTGAAGTTAATAGAATCAGTCGTTATAGAGATATAGCCAAGAAATTAAATAACCCACCTAAACCAGATGTAATTTACGATAAGCTTCCATCCGATCAACATCATGGCTGGAAATATCTGCGCTTTGGAAAAGATAATAAGTTATATACCTCTGTTGGAGCACCTTGTAACGTTTGTCTTCCAGAAAAAAACATTTATTCTTCCTTAGTCAGGTTAAATATGGATGGCAGTGATTTTGAAATATTGGCGCAGGGTATTCGTAATTCAGTGGGGTTTGATTGGCAGCCTGGGACGGATAAATTATTTTTTACTGATAATGGACGAGATCATTTAGGGGATGATATTCCTGCCGATGAATTGAATTATTGGTCAAAAAAAGGCCAGCATTTTGGTTTTCCATACTGCCATGCGGGTGATATTTTAGAATCTGAACTGGATGTTGATAAAAATTGTAAGGATTTTAGTGCGCCAGAATGGAAATTTCAAGCTCATATGGCACCTTTAGGGATGCGTTTTTATTCTGGAAATCAGTTTCCACAACGATTTAATAATCAACTTTTTGTTGCTCAGCATGGTTCATGGAATAGAACGAAACCTCATGGCTATAGAATTGCCGTTGTTAATTTTATAAAAGGTAAGCCTGTTTCAGAATATACTTTTATTAGTGGTTGGTTAACTTGTGAAGGAGAAGTTTTGGGACGACCAACAGATATTCTACAAATGCCTGATGGCAGTTTATTAATCACAGATGACACTTTAGGCGTTATTTATCGTGTGGTATACAAAGGTAAGAGTTGATGGAAAAAGAATTCAAAATTATTAATCAAGAAACTGCTTATAACGGTTTTTTCAGATTAGAAAAATATCAGTTGCAACACACGTTATTTAAAGGCGGATGGAATGCAACAATCACACGCGAATTATTTATGCGAGGAAATTGTGTCGCGGTTTTACTCTACGACCCTCATAGAGATGAAGTTGTATTAATTGAACAATTTCGTGCGGGTGCTATTTTAAACCCAGATAAAGCATGGCTGGTTGAAATTGTCGCAGGAGCAATCGAAGAAGGGGAGTCAGCAGAGGAAGTTGCTTATAGAGAATCGGTAGAAGAGGCGGGTTGTGAGATTGAAGAATTGTTACTGATTAATCAGTTTTATACAACGCCAGGTGGTTCGTCAGAAAAAATCAGTTTGTTTTGTGGGAAAGTAGATGCAACAAATGTTGGTGGGGTTCATGGTTTGGACGATGAAGATGAAGATATTCTAGTTTCAGCCCTTAAATTTGATGAAGTTTTTCAGATGATAGAATCGGGAAGGATTGAATCAGGTATCCCTATTATTGCTATCCAATGGTTATATATTAATAGAGAAAAACTTAGAGAAAAATGGGCTATTAACTAAAGACACTTTTTTTTGATAAAAAAGCAAAGACAATATGAGCTTCGAGCAAGGTATAATATCCAGTTTTTTTGATCCAGTTGAGAAATGCCTGAAAATTTAATTTTTTCACCTAGTTTATCTAAAGAATTAACTCGACCCATTATTTGGTCTGGGTTAACTGGCTGTGGGGATTCGCTGGCAATAGCCTCTGCGATACAGAAAGAAAATAGATTATTTGTTATTGTAACCCCTGATAATCAAACCGCATTGAGATTAGAGCACGAAATATCGTTTTTTTTATCGGATGAATATCCTATCCTCCATTTCCCTGACTGGGAAACACTACCTTATGATGTTTTTTCTCCTTTACCAGAGATTATTTCCGAACGTTTAAAAACACTGGCTGTATTACCAGAGACTAAACGTGGAGCGTTGGTGGTTTCTGTTGCAACTTTAATGCATAGGTTAGCACCCAGAGAACATATTTTAGCCCATAGTTTTTCTATTGAAGTGGGTGGTGTTTTTAATATGGAGCTTAATCGAATTAAGCTGGAGAGTGTTGGTTATCAGTGTGTTTCACAAGTTTATCAACATGCAGAGTTTGCGGTACGTGGTTCAATTGTTGATCTATTTCCTATGGGTAGCAAATCCCCTTATCGGATTGAATTATTTGATGAAGATATTGAATCAATAAGAACGTTTGATCCTGAAACTCAACGATCATTAGAAAAAATTGATAAGATCAATTTATTTCCTGCAAGAGAATTCCCTTTTACTGATGAGGCAATAAAACGATTTCGCCAAGCATTTAGAGAGCAATTTCCTGAAGTATCAACTAAGAATATTTTATACCTGGATGTTAGTAAAGGGATAGCTCCCGGTGGAATAGAATACTATTTTCCGTTGTTTGTTGAGTCTACAGAAACTTTATTTGATTATTTGCCAGGCACCACTGCTTTGGTGTTACCAGAAAACTATGTTGATCCGGCAAAGCAATTTATTCATGAAGCTGAAGAACGTTATCAACAACGAAAATATGATATTCATCGACCACTTTTAGAACCAACTAAATTATTTTTATCGGAAGAAGAATTTCGTCAGAAAATAGAAATGTTTTCCAGGGTGATTCTTAGTAAAAAAATAAATGATGGTAATACATTTAACTGTAATGCATTACCTGATTTAACTATAGATGACCGGAAAAAACAACCAGCTGAACAACTATTAGCATTTCTTAATGACTTTAAAGGAAAAGTGCTTTTTGTCGCTGAAACAGCAGGGCATAGAGAAGGGCTGATTGAGAAGCTTAAACACTATACTATTTGTTTAAAGCAGGTTCAATCTTGGCAGGCATTTATAGATAAAGAAGAAGCCACTTGCATTTTAGTTGCCCCAATGGACCATGGTTTATTACTGACTAATCCAGCTATTGCTATTATTACTGAAAGGCAATTGAGTGGAGAAAAAGTTAAGCAGCGACGTAGAAGACGAAAGTCTGCTGCTAAAGAGTTGGAAAATATTTTCAATGATTTAAATGAATTAACTGTTGGCTCACCTGTTGTTCATCAAGAACACGGGGTAGGGCGTTATTTAGGGTTAGAAACCATTGAAGTGGGCGGTATTGAAGCTGAGTTTTTAAAGCTTGGCTATGCAAATGACGATAAATTATATGTGCCTGTTTCTTCACTACAGTTGATTGGTCGGTACAGTGGAGCAAGTGCAGAAAGTGCGCCGCTACATAAATTAGGCAGTGATCGATGGAGTAAAGCCAAGAAAAAAGCCATGGAACGTGCCAGAGACGTGGCGGCTGAGTTGTTGGATGTTCATGCTAAAAGGGCTGCAAAAGCTGGTTATGCATTTAAGTTTGATGATGAAGAGTATATTTCGTTTGCAGCAGAATTTCCCTTTGAAGAAACACCCGATCAACAAACAGCCATTGATGCAATTTATCTAGACATGCAAGATAAAAAATCAATGGATAGAGTGGTTTGTGGTGATGTAGGTTTTGGTAAAACTGAAGTGGCGATGAGAGCCGCTTTTATTGCCGTACAAAGTGGTAAACAAGTTGCTATTTTAGTGCCGACTACTTTATTAGCTCAGCAGCATTATCAGAATTTTAGAGACAGGTTTGCTGATTGGCCGGTACGGGTTGAGGTGATGTCTCGATTTGTCTCTACTAAACAGCAAAAAAAGATCATGTCTCAATTAGAAAGCGGGCAGGTCGATATTGTCATAGGTACTCATAAATTACTTTCTAAAGAAATAGAATACAAAGCCTTAGGCCTAGTGATTATTGATGAGGAACATCGTTTTGGTGTTCGCCAAAAAGAACACTTTAAAAAATTACGTTATGAACTGGATTTGCTAACACTGACTGCAACGCCTATTCCACGGACTTTAAATATGGCAATGTCAGGGCTAAGAGATATTTCGATTATTGCTACTCCCCCGCCAAACCGACACCCAGTTAAAACTTTTATCAGTGAATGGATAGATGTTCAGATCCAAGAAGCTTGTCAAAGAGAAATGATGCGAGGAGGGCAGGTTTTCTTTTTGCATAATGATGTGAAAACGATGGATAAAATGGCGAGGGAAATAGAGAAATTAGTCCCTGAAGCCAGAGTACAAATTGCTCATGGGCAAATGGCTGAGCGTGAATTAGAGCAGATTATGCTGGATTTTTATCATCAACGGTTTAATTTATTACTAAGTACCACGATTATAGAAAGTGGAATTGATGTGCCTAGTGCCAATACCATTATTATTAACCGCGCCGATAAATTAGGTTTGGCACAACTGCATCAGCTACGTGGTCGAGTAGGGCGGTCACATCATAGAGCTTATGCGTATCTGATCGTACCACCAAAACCATTGATGAGCAAAGATGCAGTAAAACGGATTGAAGCTATTGATGCAGCAGGGGAGCTGGGTGCGGGGTTTATGCTATCATCACACGATATGGAAATTAGAGGAGCAGGTGAGTTATTAGGTGACGGACAAAGTGGTCAAATTCAGGAAATTGGTTTTACTTTATATACTGAGTTATTAGAACGTGCGGTTAAT
>JAKIVF010000200.1 GCA_021647145.1 Methylococcaceae bacterium
TGTACATATTCAGGAAATTCATAATCATCTAGCTTATTTTGCAAATCAGATTCACCAATGCCTATTGATTTAATGGCAATAAGCGGACTTGTTTGTAAAACGAACCGTTGTTCTAATTGATCTCTAACCAGCTCATCAAAAATATAGCGCATTTCAGAGGGAACCCCTGGTAAAAACACAAACCAGCACTGGTTTTTCTTCAAAGCAAACCCAGGTGCTGAACCTAAAGCATTACCCAATCTTATTGAACCTTTAGGGAAATAAGCCTGTTTTTTATTTGACTCAGCCATCACTCTGTTTCGTCTGGAAAAATAACTTTCTATTTGTTCTAATGCGTCTAAGTCTAGCTCTAAAGGGCAATCAAAAGCTTTTGATACTGCTTCTGCCGTTAAATCATCCAATGTTGGCCCTAATCCACCTGTACAAATACATAAATCAGTACGGAAAGAAATTTCATCCAACAAAGCAACCAAGTCCTGTAGTTTATCTCCAACAGCTGTATGTCGATTAATAACAAAACCCATTTGAACTAGTTGTTCAGACAACCAGGCAGCATTAGTATCAGCCACTTGCCCACAAATAACTTCTTCTCCTTGTGAAAATATTTCTGCTATTGGTTGATTATTCATGATCGATTACGCTAATAAAACAGTATAAACATAGCATTATAGCCATATATAGGAAGACAAAAATTAAGTTTATGATTTATATTGACTTTTTTTTCAAAAAAATATAATACAGGTCTTTGATATGAATAATAAATTTAATTATTTAAAATTAACTGTGCTTTTCTTTAGTCTATTTGTGAGTGCGCCTTCTTATGCTGCTGCTTTTCCCTCTGAGTGGATAGAAAATACTTTTCACTTTCATTTTTATGCTGAGCCTACTATCCCTAGACAACCAGTAGGCAACTTTCTTGGCATAGTATCCTTTACCTCATACCTTGATGAAAGCAACCCTAGTGTCTCTACTTTTTCAGCTAAGTTCAACCCATCTTCTTTTACCCCAAACTTTGATAAATCTCTTGATTTTACTTACCAATTCGATTTACAGAAACCAGCATGGTATTTCTATTATCCTAATATAATGAAATCAGGATCACTAGATAATGATGAGACCAAACTCTTCTGGCACTTGACCGGCATAAATGGTGATTATATAAATGTGAGTGGAGATGGCAAGTGGAGTTTCTTTTCTGGTACTAGTAATCTAACACAAAGTGGCACTTTTCTAGCCGCACCAATACCTTCGACTGTTTGGCTATTTACTAGTGGTTTTATCGGATTAATCGGGTTTAGACAAAAGCGGAAACGTAAAAAAAACCTCTAAATAGAAAGGTGCCTTGAAGTAGGTTTTGCTAGCTACTCACAAAAAACCATACCAAAAGGGCAAAGTAAAAATACTACAAAAAGTTGTCACCGTAACAGCCATAGCATAAAGTGAGCTGTCCAGTTTATACTGATCACAAAAGACAATGCCCAGCACCATGCTGGGCATTGCCATATCTATAACCGTTGCTGCTGTATACTGATCATCCATGCTTAAATAACTTACCATTTCTATAATAATTAAAGGCATAACCAGTAATTTAATTATAATAACGGGGATAATGTAAGGTACATTTTTCCACCTAACAGCATTCCAACTCAGCGCTAACCCTATTGAAAATAACATTAATGGTACAACAGCTGCTGATAACTGTTTTAACACACCGTTTAACCAATCCGGTGTTGAAATATGATTCAGGTTTAAAAAAATGGCAACAAAAGCGGCTAAAAAAGGGGGGGTCTTGAGAAAAGATAAAATAGATTTGTTTTCATTTTCATCATCTCCATAGTATCGAGCAACCATCACACCCACCGTAAAAAGCAATGGCCCAGCAGCAAATAAGTCTAACTGTATTGCTACTGATCTTGCCCAGCTACCAAAGGTTTGTTCTAGTATAGGTAGACCTAAATAGGTTACGTTTGGAAAGGCAGTGGCTAATAATATTGCACCGGCTTTTGCTCGGCTAATCTTAAACAGCCACACTACAGACCACGTTATTAGCAAAACCGAAAGGATTCCACCAACGCCCACTACCGTATATTCAAAAGACTCTAAACCAATGTTTGCCGTCCATAACACGTCTAGAATCAGTGCAGGCAAAAAGACATAATAAACAACCGTCGTCAATACGGGTCTTGTTTGTTCAGCAGTTAACCCTGCAGGGCTAACAAATCGCCACCCTACCCCACATGCAATGACTATAGTCATTTGTATTAAAGTTAAAGTCATCTTAGGGGTACCTCTATTAATTGATGAATGGAAAAATTGAGTCCAAAATATCCAATCTCTACGTTGAAATCCTTCGCAATAGCCTGCTATTACGTGCAGATTTCGCCTTGATCTTGAATATTTTGATTCTCAATTTTCTCATCCACAATTAATAGAGGTGCCCTTAATTTTTTAATCTTCATACATCATTTTAGCATTTGAGCCTTGATTGTTCTGGTAATATATTAAGTTCTTTTATTCCTTTGGAAAATATTCTATGGCTGAATCGTTTATATCAACTAAACCCATCCCTGTTCGTGAAAGACTAATAATGGCTTTAGATGTACCTAGTATTTCTGAAGCACAAGCTTTAGTTGATGAATTGGGTGATTCCGTTATTTTTTATAAGATTGGCATGGAGCTATTTATGTCTGGCGATTATTTTGGCTTTATTGAATGGCTAAAAACACAAGATAAAAAAGTATTTGTAGATTTAAAGTTTTTTGATATTTCTGCTACCGTAGGACGTGCTATTAAAGCATTAAGTAGCAAAGGTGTAGATCTGGCAACAATACATGGAAATGATGCCATTATGGAAGCTGCTGCAGAAAATAAAGGCAATCTAAAAGTGCTTGCTGTAACTGCATTGACCAGCCTAGACCGAGGGGACCTAGATGATTTAGGCTTTAAATGTGATGTAAAAGAGTTAGTACTATCCCGTGCAAAACGTGCGTTGAAAATTGGTTGTGACGGTATTGTCTCTTCTGGGCTTGAAGTGGCAATGCTCAGAAAAGAACTGGATCATAAATTATTAGTAATTACACCGGGCATTAGACCCGTTGATAACCGAGAAGATGATGATCAAAAGCGAGTTGTTAGTGTTGAACAAGCCTTTCAAAATGGTGCGGATTATATTGTGGTTGGCCGCCCTATTCGTGATGCAAACAATCGTAAGGAAATAGCTGAAAAAATTCAACAACAGATCTTGTCACAATTTTAATATTTTAATTAACAATGGAATACATAAGTTAGGTCAACAGCTTTTTCGTTAACATCAGTATTTCAATTGATAAAAAAAGAAACGAAAAATTTGATCGTCTTCTCCTCGATATTTTAATACAATTTGTTCAAGCGCTGAAAATCAGGGAAACGGAGCGACAGCGAAGTGATGATTTTTAGTCCGCAGTAGGCCACAGGGAAATTTGCTGATCCGACGTGTGCGATAGCACGCGAGG
>JAKIVF010000059.1 GCA_021647145.1 Methylococcaceae bacterium
TCAATATTTTCAGCAGTAATATTGAATGTTTTTTCATCAATATCAACAAAAACAGGTTTCGCACCCACATATTTAATTGCTTCTGCTGTGGCAATAAAGGTAAATGCACTGGTAATAACTTCATCACCCATAGTGATACCTTCGGCTTTTAAAGCCAAATGTAAAGCATCTGTACCAGATGCACAGCCTATTGCATGTTTAACCCCAAGGTAATCTGCCGCTTCTTTTTCAAAAGCTTGTACATTTGGCCCTAAAATAAAGGAACAATTTTTGATTGTTTCAGCAAGACCTTGCTCAATTTCATCTTTAATATCGACATATTGAGCCTGCAAGTTCACCATTGGAATCATACTTATCTCTTATCCATGCTGTAATAGTTTTGTTATTTCAATCGCTGTTTGTAATGCTCGTCTACCTGCTTCGCCTGAGACCAGGGGGTTTTTACCAGTTTCAATACAGCAAATAAAGTGTTTTATTTCTTCCAGCAAGGCATCACCTTCTTCAAACACAGATTCTTCGCTAATTATCTCTGGCACACCGGGAAACATCTCCTTATCACCTGTTTTGTGCTTAGTTAGCATTTTATTCTGAAAATCAACGGATATATAAGAAGACGGTTTAAACATCCTCATTTTTCGTTCCATTTTCATGCTAATTCGACTTGCTGTTACATTAGCAACACAACCATTGTCAAAAGTAATTCGAGCATTTGCAATATCAGTACCTTTGGTTAAAACAGCCGTTCCACTCGCGTCAATACGTGCTATATCAGAATCTATCATGGCTAAAATAATATCAATATCGTGGATCATTAAATCAAGAACCACGCTAACATCATTAGCACGAGGATTAAAAGGAGAAAGACGGTGAGCTTCGATAAACAAGGGCTTTTCTTCTTTATCCAAGCCCATAATGGCAGGGTTAAAACGTTCTAAATGACCCACTTGCAAAATTACATTTTTTGCTTTGGCAATAGCAATCAATTCATCCGCTTCTTTTACAGTCACTGTGATTGGCTTTTCAACTAAAACGTGTGTCCCAGCATTTAAAAAGTCACGAGCAACTAAAAAATGAAGTCTAGTCGGTACAACAACGCTAACAGCATCTACTTTACCTAATAAAGATTCGTAATCTGAGAATGACTCTATGCCATGCTTTTCAGCAACGTCATTAGCAGCCTGTTCATTTATATCAACAAAAGCAACTAATTCACATTCTTCTATATTCGCATATTTTTCAGCATGAAATTTACCTAAATAGCCTGTCCCAATAACAGCACATTTCAATTTACTCATTTTTTATTCACGACAAATTAAACCTCATTTAGTTCAATGAGACTAAAATTGTATATTATACTTCACACGGTCTCAGACTAGGAATTTATATTGCGTTGTTTTTTTGCACACAACAATGCAGTCTATCGACCATAAAGCCAACATTTTTGACCTCGTGAAGTATTTCTTATTTATCTAACTCTACCCATCGTAAGCGATTAGCATTTGTAACAACAGTAACAGATGACATTGCCATGGCAGCACCTGCGATCATAGGACTTAGCAAAATACCAAAAATGGGATAAAGCACTCCTGCAGCAACTGGAATTCCAATTGTGTTATAAAAGAAAGCACCTAATAGATTTTGTTTGATATTTAGTACCGTTTCTTTTGATAATGCAATGGCTTCTGGAACTTTTAATAATGAACCTTGAAGAATAACAATATCTGCACTTTCAATGGCAACATCAGTTCCTGTCCCAATAGCAATACCAACATTGGCTTGAGCTAAAGCAGGTGCATCATTAATACCATCACCCACCATTCCAACTACTTCACCAGAAAGCTGTAATTTTCTTACCACTTCTGCTTTTTCTTCAGGAAGCACTTGTGCTCTAACGTCAGTTATTCCCGCTTGCTCGGCAATGGCCTTTGCGGTAATTTCATTATCTCCCGTTACCATAATCACTCGCACACCTCTACTTTTTAGTCGGTGCACTGCAATTCCTGAGTCAATTTTTATTGGATCTGATACAGCGATGATTCCAGCAATTTTATTATCAACAGCTAACAACATCGCTGTTTGTCCTTGTGCTGATAACGCTTCTATTTTTTTCGTGTGTTGAGTATATTTAACGCCTTTTTCATCCATTAAAGCCTGATTACCAAAAAATATTATTTGTTTATCAATTGTTGCGGTAATACCATGCCCTGCAATAGCTTTAAATCCGGTGGTTTTATCTAATTTTATTTGTTTTTCATCTGCAGCTGCTAATATTGCAGCAGCTAAAGGATGTTCTGAGCCAGACTCTATACTGGCTGCTAAGCGTAATACTGCTTCTGAATCATAATCACCCATTGTTTCAATTGTTGAAACAATGGGCTTTCCTTCTGTTACTGTTCCTGTTTTATCTAAAATTAAACAGGTAATCTTTCCTGCACTTTGAAGAGCATCACCATTTCGAATCAAAATTCCCATTTGAGCCGCTCTGCCTACAGCGACCATAACTGATATAGGTGTTGCCAGACCTAATGCACAAGGGCAAGCTATCACTAATACAGTCATTGATGTGACAAAGGCATAACCCATTGATGGCTCTGGCCCAAACCAGTACCAAACAAGAAATGTTAAAAAGGAAATCAAAACTACAACAGGAACAAAAACGCTAGCAATTTTATCAGCAAGTTTTGCAATGGCTGGTTTGCTTCCTTGTGCTGTGCGGACGCTATTGATAATTTGTGCTAATGCAGTGTCACGACCAATTCGTGTCGCTTTAAATAAAAAGCTACCTTGTTGATTCATTGTGCCAGCGACTACTTCAGAATCTTTAGTTTTTTCTACAGGGATTGGCTCACCGGTTAACATAGACTCATCAACAGATGAATGACCTCCTATCAATACACCATCAACCGCTATTTTTTCCCCTGGTCTAACCTTTAAGGTTTCTGCTAATCCAACCTCTTCTATTGCAATATCTTGTTCAATACCTTCACGAATGACTCTCGCTGTTCTTGGTTGTAAACCAATCAGTTCTCTAATCGCAGACGATGTTGTTCCTCTGGCTTTTGTCTCTAATGCAGAGCCAAAATTAATAAAAGCTAAAATAATGACAGATGCTTCAAAATATGCATGGGGGGCTAACTGAGTTAAATGGCTTGAATAATCAATAACTACACAAGAATAAAACCAGGCAGACCCTGTTCCTAGAGCTATTAATGTGTCCATATTTGCCTGACCTTTCATTAATAACTTATAGGCACTAGAAAAAAAATGCCCACCAGAATATCGCATAATACCTAATGTAATAATTGCAATAAATGGCCAAAACCAGCGCCCAGCATCCGAAGCAATTGTTGGTAGCCAATTTAAATGGCTAAAAATCATCAGCGGCACACCAAAAGCTGCTGCAATTTTTGCTTTTAACATTAACTTTTGATAACGCTGTAACTCTAGCTCTTCTTGTTCGCCTGGGTCTTCAAAACCTTCCATCACGGCAGCATCATAACCCGCATTCTGAGCTGCTTTTTTTAACTGTTCCGGGTCTACAACACCTTTTACTATTGCGGAGTGATCAGCAAAATTAACACTTACCTCTGTTACGCCATTGACCGATGCTAATGCACCTTCAACAGCACTAACACAACCGGCACAGCTCATACCCAAGATGGATAATCTTAATTTATTCTCAGAAGAATTTGCTTGTTTTATTTCGTTCATTAAAAATCCAGATTAAATAATTTCTAAACTTTAGTATGCTTCTATTAATGTGAATGAGAAAAGTGATAACTAAAATTCATGATCGAAGATGGAGCTCGTTATGTAGTGGAGGATTTCAAAAATTCCGAGCCTCATAATATATGATTGGGTATTTTGGTCTCATTTTCCATTCATCAAGTAATAGAGGTGCCTTTTATTCCACTACAAAACCTGCGTCTGTAATAGCTTGGGAAATTTCCTCTATATTTGTTTTTTCCGTATTAAACTCAACTTCAACTTTTTTTTCTTTACTCATTGCATTAACAGATATTACACCATCTATAGTCTCTAGCTTAGTTGTCACATTTGACTCGCAACCACCACATTTCATACCGGTTACATCCAGTGAAATTGATTCTGACATATTTATTCTCCAAAAAAATTGATTATTAGTTATTACTTATATCATATTCCAGAGATTTTTTGTGGACATGATTAAAAAGCTCCTTAATTAATGGTTTACAAATTTGACCTTTTGGTTATGGTTAATTAAATATGATTTTACTGTATAATATTCCTCTTATATATTTAGTAAACACTATTGTAATACTAGAAACCATAATTCAACTGGTTCTAGTATTAAATGTTTAAAGCAAACTAACTTTATTCATATTTACTTTCTCTTTTTTCTTCTTTAATTGCAGCTCAAGAGCTCGTCGATTTAACGAAAGAGCAATTAGTAGAAATGCAGACGAATAAAAAGGCTTTAGTTATAGATATTCGCATGGAAAAAGAGTGGAATACAACAGGCACTATTCCAGGAAGCCATAAATTATAATTTTTTCTTCTGAAGGAAAGTTTGATACTGAAAAATGATTAGTAGATCTAAATAAATTAAAATTATCACCCGACCAACCTACCATATTAGTTTGTAGATCAGGTGAATACTAGGGAATATGTTAGAAATGAAGGGTATTTACCACCTACTCTAACGGATTTAAATCATGGGAAAAAGCTGAAAATAAAATTTCTAAGGATTGATCTGCCAAACTTGATTATAAATAATTATCTTCATTATGTCTTTAAATACCATAAGAAATCAAACCATTGCTTTAGCAGGTATCTCTCAAGCTTGTTTGCTTGTTCAACAATTAGCTATGACTGGAGAGGCTGATAACTCGGTTATTGAAACCAGCCTTAATAGTATTTTAAAAATCGATTCAGATGAAGTGATTGATATATATGGTGATTTAAAGCAACTCAAACCGGGTTTATTGCAATTAAAATCTCAGCTTACAGCAAAAACTGTTGCTGATCCAGAGCAGGCTCGCTATGCTGCTTCCTTGGTTTTTTTAGAAAAACAACTTTCTAATAGACCTGAAATGCTTTCTGCTATTCGTAGTGGCGTAGAAGTCGCTCAAGCCCAAGCAGAGTCTTTTGGAAGTGTT
Source organism: Methylococcaceae bacterium (assembly GCA_021647145.1). Lineage (GTDB taxonomy): Bacteria > Pseudomonadota > Gammaproteobacteria > Methylococcales > Methylomonadaceae > QPIN01. Next base: position 5,139 of record JAKIVF010000059.1, read on the forward strand.
ATGAATGAAAATGTTTTGGCAAAACTGGGAGATCTTTATCATAATACAATAAGCACATTACAACCCCGTATTATGGTTAATGGAGAAGAAGAATTTCTTGCTCAAGAAAAAACAGTCAATACAATTAGAGCCTTATTACTGTCTGGTATTCGTGCTACTTTGCTGTGGAGACAATGTGGAGGCGCGCGATGGAAATTTTTGTTTTTTCGAATGAAACTAAAGGATGAAATAGCATTACTTCTTTCTGAAGTTCCTTAATAGAAGCGCCTTTAAATAAATGCCAGAGTTACCCGAGGTAGAAACAACTTGTAGAGGAATTAGCCCCCATATTACTGGAAAAAAAATTGCTAAAGTCACTATTCGGCAAAAGCAACTTAGATGGCCAATTCCTGACAACCTGAGCGAAACACTCTGTGGCCTTGTTGTCAAACAAGTTACTAGACGGGGGAAATATCTATTATTAAAGACTAATAAAGCCCATACCGTTATTTTACATCTTGGTATGTCGGGTAATTTACGTGTGGTCAATTCTCAGTTAAAGCCAGGAAAGCATGACCACGTAGATTTTGTGTTCGCTGATGGAACCATCCTTCGCTTTAATGATACCCGAAAATTTGGTGCTATTTTATGTACATCAGAGCCAATCCTTCAACATAAACTAATTAGCTCATTAGGTCCTGAACCTTTGACTGATCAATTTACAGGGAATTACCTGCACCAACTTTCCAGAAACAAAAAAACAACAGTAAAAGCCTTTATTATGGATGCTCATAATGTAGTTGGAGTTGGAAATATCTATGCGAGTGAATCTTTATTTATGGCAGGCATACTTCCTACACGGCATGCAGGAAAAATATCACTTAAACGATATAAAAAATTAGTAGATAGTATCAAAGTTATATTACAACAAGCCATTGATCAAGGCGGAACGACATTAAAAGACTTTGTTAATGAACAAGGAAAGCCAGGCTATTTCCAGCAATCTCTATCTGTTTATGACCGGTTCGAACAAGAGTGTATTAAATGTTCATCACCCATAAAACAAGTAAAGATTGCACAAAGAGCAAGTTACTTTTGTCAGTTTTGCCAACGCTAGAAAACGTATTTATAGAGAACACCACCAACAACGACTAATCCTACAACAACCCAGCCAATGAGATCCATATATTGTCGTAGTTTTGATTCTAGTTTTTCTCCACCTGCAGCAATTAACATGGTCACTAGAAAAAAACGAGCCCCACGCCCAACTAGAGAAGCAAGTATAAAAGGTATAAAAAACATCTGCAATGCGCCAGCAGCTATAGTAAATACTTTATAAGGAATAGGTGAAAATCCAGCAATAAAAACTGCCCAAAAGCCCCAATCCTTAAACCAGCTTTCTGCAATCAAGTATTTATCCCAATAATGTGTTTCTTGAAGCCATGGTGAAAAAGTGTCAAACATAAAAAAACCAATTGTATACCCTAACATGCCACCTAAAACGGAAAATAGTGTGGTCAACAAGGCTAACCTAAATGCTTTTTTTGGTTGAGCCAGAGCCATTGGTGCTAGCATAACATCAGGTGGGATGGGGAAAAATGAAGACTCTGCAAAGCTTAATGCACATAAGTATTTTTCAGCATGTCGATGTTTTGCCCAGACTAACGCTTTATCATAAAGTTTTTGAAACATTAACTTCTTCCTGTTAAAAATGGAACAAAGCTTACTGAATCGAGGACTTGATCATCATACCCTTCAATTGTCCGAGTGATTTTATGTAATTTTTGTTTACGTTTTTGTCCAATAGGAATAATCATAACTCCACCTATATTTAACTGTTGTAATAGTGTTTCAGGAATTTCATCTGGTGCAGCCGCAACTAATATACCATCGTAAGAAGCAAATTCTGGCCAGCCCCACCCTCCATCATTATGTTGATATTTAACATTTTTAAAATGTAAATCCCATAAATTATCTTTAGCCTTTTTTAATAGAGCTGCAATTCTTTCCACTGAATAGAGGGTGTCAACTAATTGCGATAAAATAGCAGTTTGATAACCACTGCCGGTGCCAATTTCTAATACTTTTGATGGACCATCGTCATGCTCTAAAAGTAATTCCGTCATTCTGGCGACTATATAGGGCTGAGAAATAGTTTGATTATAACCAATAGGCAATGCAGTATCTTCATAAGACCTGCTAGCCAAGGCCTCATCGACAAAAATATGTCTTGGAATATTCCTCATTGTTTTAAGAACTCGAGAATTTGTAATTCCCTGTTCCTGCAATCTATCAATCATCCTTCCCCGAGTTCTATGGGAAGTCATCCCTACTCCTTGAATTCGCTGAGTTACAGCTTGCTGAGCTAGAGTAACCACTGTTTTATTTCATCCATTCGTTCATATCTCGTTAAATCTAATTGCAAAGGGGTAATCGATACAAAATTATTTTTTATTGCAAAAAAATCAGTTCCTGGCCCAGCATCTTGTTCTGCTCCTGGAGGTCCTACCCAATATATCTTTCTTCCCCGAGGGTCAGTTGCTGTAATAACAGGTTCAGCTCTATGTCTTTGTCCTAAGCGGGTTGACTGATAACCCTGTAATTTAGAGACAGGAAGATCAGGTACATTTACATTTAATAATGTATCTTTTGGTAAAGGGTTCTGTCTGATTTTTTTTAATAAATATGCAGCAACATGAGCGGCAGTTTCAAAATGTTTTGGATTATGTGATGCCAAAGAAATTGCAACCGCAGGCAATCCTAAAAACCGCCCTTCTGTTGCCGCTGCAACAGTACCTGAGTAGATTACATCATCACCCAGATTAGAGCCATGATTGATACCTGCAAAAACCATATCAGGCTCTTGTTCTAATAAACCGGTTATTGCTAGATGCACACAGTCTGTTGGAGTACCATCAACTCGAATAAAACCATTTTCTGATTTATATGCTCTGAGTGGCATCTCCAGTGTTAATGAATTACTGGCTGCACTTCTGTTTTTATCAGGCGCAACAACTGAAATTTTTGCATGTAGATTTAAAGCCTCAGCAAGGGCATAAAGCCCCGTTGCAAGATAGCCATCATCATTACTAATTAGAATATGCATATTTATCTAAATTAAAAAATCTAATTGAACTCTATGGATGATAGTCACTCTCATGAAACTGTAAGTACCAAGTAAAACTAATTTATTCAAAACTTATCCCAGTCAAATTAAAAGCAGAATCATGGTCAAAAATGTTATAAATCTAACTATTCTAACAAAAGCTTAAATAAAGCACCTAGCTATCGTGAATAAAAATAAACTTTCTTCTGAAGATTCAACTCTATTTAGAAAATCTATAGGAAAGGTTAATAAACTTGAGACTAAAACTATATCATTTTCTTCTAAAGATAAACCCAAGCCATACCCAACAAGGCAAACAACTAATAATGTTAATAATTTTGAGAATTCAAACAATAGTGAAACAGAAAAACTCACTCAAGAAGATAGTTTTAGTTTTTTAGCTCCAGGTTTACAAAAGAAAATATTAAAAAAATTACGAAAAGGTTACTTTGGTACAGATGCCTCTATTGATTTACATGGTTTAACCAGCCAAGAAGCGAACCAGCAACTATCAAAGTTTCTACATTTCAGCATAGAAGATGGATATCGGTGTATACATATTATCCATGGTAAAGGATATGGCTCATCTAAAAATCACCCTGTATTAAAAAATGATGTCAACCTTTGGTTGCGGCAGCATAAAGATGTACAAGCATTTTGCTCAACTCGACCTAAAGATGGAGGAGCTGGTGCCGTTTTTGTTTTATTGAAGTTGTCCGAAAAATACAAAGGTGAGGAAGATACCTAAAACAAGACGATAATAAACAAAGGGCATCATGCCTACTTTATCTAATAATTTTAAAAACCAGGCAATTGAAAAATAGGCAACTGCTGATGAAATTACAGCACCAAGTATCATATAATTCAACATCAATGGCTCTGAAGACTTATAAAGGTCTAATGCTTTTAACATACCAGCTAATGCAATAACAGGGACAGACAATAAAAATGAAAAGCGTGCTGCATATTCACGTTTTAATCCCATCAATAATCCAGCGGTTATTGTGATACCTGATCGTGAGGTGCCTGGAATCAAAGCAATTGCCTGAAATAGACCCACAATTATTGCCACTTTTAAGGTAATTGTAGCTCGTGTTTCAGTGGATTCTTTTTCAGCGTACCAAAGTAATATAGCAAATATAATCGTTGCTGCTGCAATAACAATAGGAAATCGAAGTGTTGTCTCAACCGTATCAGAGAGAGAGATGCCTACTAAACCAACAGGAATTGTACCTAATACAATATACCAAGCTAATTTAGAATCATCAGTCACTCCCTTACCAATAACCGAAAAAAACCAGGCTTTAATTATTTTAGAAATATCTTTACGATAAAAAGCAACAACGGCACTCAATGTACCAATATGGACTGCCACATCAAATGCCAACCCTTGGTCTTCCCAACCCAAAAGGATAGGTAATAAAATTAGATGAGCTGAACTCGAAATAGGTAAAAATTCAGTTAATCCTTGTAATATGGCAAGAGAAACTGCTTGGATAATATCCATATTTATAATTCTACTTTGTAAAAAATGAGTGAAAAGAAAACGAGGTGAATTTTACCATAAATAAATTTTTCATAAAAAAACAAATATAATTATAATTTTTTTACCTTATTTTTACTCTTGTGTAATGACCATAATTTTTATAAGAAAATAAATCTATTTCGCGCAGTCACGGATGCGGAATTTATAACGCGCTGATTTTAGTTGAGAGCAAGGTTCGGTTAAAACTCGCATTCGTAACTGCGCGGAGTAATAGTTAAGACTAAAACATCCTATTTCTTATATAGCTCTACTCGGCGATTGGCATCTCGCCCTTGACTAGTTAAATTATCTTTAACTGGAGATTCAGCACCGTATCCTTTTGCACTAAGTCGACTTGCATCTACTCCTTTTGAAACCAGATAATTTAGCACTGTAACTGCTCGGCGAAGGGACAAAGCCATATTAAAACCATGTGATCCAATATTATCAGTATGCCCAGCAACTTCAACTGGATTATTCATTTTATTTATTTTACTTACTGCTGAATCCAGCGTTGTATAAAAATGACTTTCTAATTCGCTAGAGTTAAATTTAAAATTAACACTGTTGAGATCTAAATTAGAGTCTGTCATTTTCCTGCTCTGTGCGTCACCTGTATCAGTAGTTGAATCAAATGGGCTACCTACTGTGTCTTTAGCTGAATCGGCTGCATTTTCTAAAGCCACCTCGACATTATCAACTATCTTTCCAGCTGAACTTGCGACACTTTCAGCTGTTGATCTACCGTTATTAACATTTTTTTCAGTCGAACCCAGTACATCACCCACATTAGATTTTGCTAATTCTATATCTTTCTCAGCCGCTAAATCAATATTGTTAACTGCATTTTTAGCCACATTTGAAAGTGTATCTTGCTCTGTCGACACATCTGAACTACAGCGAGAAATAATTAGCAAAGTAATTATAAAAAGCATCAAAAAAATTAAGGATCTCTTTAGCATACTATAAGACTTTGAATTTTAATGTTTTTTAAAAGAAGTAAAGCATTTTAAATCAATACTCAATACCTCTGGGTAATGTTTTTGCTTCTTCTACCCAAGCATTTACCTGAGTTGTTGAAGGTGCTTGTTTAACTAGATCTTCTTTATCATTAATTTCGGAAATTTTGGTGTGTAAATTATCTGGCCGTCGCATAGCTAATTCCTTAACAGTATCAACGCCTGCCTTCTCAAGCAAATCAGAAAATGCACCGCCTATCCCTTTTACACGGGATAGATCTGCACTATTTGCTAAGCGAAGTATCTCTTGAGGCTCAAGGTTAACCTGCTCAGCAAGTATTTTTCTTTGCGCAGGTGTTCTTGAAGCAGACAAAAACTGATCACTATCTTTTATTTTAAGATCTTTAAGTTTTTTTGCTGCGTCCTCTTTAATACCACGTAGTTCACTTACCGATATAGTCATACTTTACCCTCAATGTTTAATGTATTTATAATCAGCATTATAATCAGCCACTTATATGTATATGTCAAGCTAGAAAAACCTTTTTAGTCATAATGTTTAGTTTCAATATCTTAATCGTCTAAAACATGTCCACAATATTTACAATAATCAGCATTATAATCATGGCCAGTTTTACCACAATCAGGACATGCATCATTATTTATCCTATCCGGTTTAAAGGTTTTTACTAATTCTGCACTGTAGATCCCCGTAGGTACAGCAATAATTCCATACCCCATAATCATAATAAATGCAGCAATCATTTGCCCCAAAGGTGTTTGTGGTGCAATATCACCATAACCCACTGTTGTTAGTGTCACAATAGTCCAATAGATTGATTTTGGAATACTGGTAAAGCCAGCTTCTTTCCCCTCAACAACATACATTAATGAACCAAAAATAATGACTAATGCAAGAATCGCAAACAGAAAAACTAAAATTTTACGCCAACTTTTATTTAAAGCACTCATTAAAACCTGGGCTTCATCCATATAAGCTACAAGTTTTAGAACACGAAAAACCCTTAATAAACGCAACATGCGTATAATCAACATATACTTTATACTTGGGAAGAGAAAACTAAGATAGGTGGGAATAATTGATAGAAAATCAACAATTCCAAAAAAACTTCTGGCATAAAGCAAAGGGCGACGTACTGAAATTAACCGTAGAGTATATTCCAAAGAAAATAAAAGAGTAAAAAACCATTCGATATAAAATAATATTTCCCAATATTCTTTATAGATTTTATCAACACTACCTATAACAACAGAAAAAACACTCACTATAATGCTAATGATTAAAATAACATCAAATGTTCGTCCTAATCGCGTTTCTGAGCCAAAGATAATGGTGTTAAGTGATTCTCTCCAAGGAGAAAGCCTTTTACCATTGTTATAAAGTATTTTTTTATTCATTTTGTAAGTTGCATTAATTGCTAACAATTCATAAAATTAATAGTAGTAAAATTAATATTTATCACTGTAATCATTTGTTCATTAAATTCTCATTACTGAATGATTACTACTCTATAATTAAACACATATCATAATGATTTTTTCAAATACAAATCATGCAAAATAAAGAATACAGCTATAAACGTGGACATACCTACCCATCTGGAGCAAAAAAAAATTCAGGCGGCATTAATTTTTCAATTTTTAGTCGGTACGCTACCAGTGTTGAGCTATTATTATTTAAAAAATCTGATAGTAGAAGCCCCTTTCAAACTATTCATTTAGATGAAAACCCACATAAAACCTTTTTCACTTGGCATGTCTATGTAATTGATTTACCAGTTGGTACTTGGTACACCTGGCGGATTGATGGGCCTAATGAACCAAAAGAAGCAGGCCTCCATTTTGACAAAGAAAAACAACTCATTGATCCATGGGCACGTGTAGTAAGCGATAAAAACTGGAATAGACAAGCTGCTTGTTTACCGGGTGATAACAGTCAAAATGCTATGCGATGTATGGTTGTTGATGACGAAAATTATGATTGGAATAAAGACGAGCCTCTTCGTATTAGCAGTGAAAAAGCAATTATTTATGAAATGCATGTTGGTGGTTTTACACGGCATCCTTCATCAAAAGTAAAAAACCCAGGGACTTTTTCTGGGATCATTGAAAAAATTCCTTACCTAAAAAAACTAGGTGTAACTCATATAGAATTATTACCTATCATGGCCTTTGATGAACAGGATGTCCCTCAAGGAACGGCAGAGCTTGGCCTAAAAAATTACTGGGGGTATAGTACGCATAGTTTTTTTAGCCCACATTCAGGGTTCTGTGTAACACCTGATCAAGGAACTCATATTGAAGAGTTTAAAGACTTAGTAAAAGCACTTCATAGCGCAGGAATCGGTATTATTATGGATGTGGTTTTTAACCACACCTCTGAAGCCGGAATAGATGGACCAACCATTAATTTTCGTGGCATTGGAGAAAATATTTTTTACCACCATGAAAAAAATGATAAAAGCATTCTCCACGATTATACCGGCTGTGGAAACACAGTTAACGCAAATCACCCTTTAGTCTCTGCCTTTATTACTAGTTGCCTTGAATATTGGGTAAGAGAAATGCATGTTGATGGATTTCGATTTGATTTAGCCAGTGCATTAGCACGGGGTGAAGGAGGTGTGGTATTAGAAGATCCTCCTGTTCTATGGGCCATCGAACTTTCAGAACAACTAGCACGAACAAAGTTAATTGCTGAAGCATGGGATGCAGCAGGTCTTTATCAAGTAGGTAGTTTTCCTGGTCACCGTTGGGCAGAATGGAATGGTAAATATAGAGATGTGATTCGCGAAACTTTACGTGGTGATAAAGGTAAAATAAAAGAGCTTGCAACTCGTATTACTGGGAGTAGTGACCTGTACGAACATCAAGATGGATTGCCGCTTAATAGCATCAACTTTATCACCTGTCATGATGGATTTACCTTAAATGATTTATTCAGTTATAACGAAAAGCATAATGAAGCTAATGGTGAAAATAATCGAGATGGATGTAACAATAACATTAGTTCAAATTCTGGTGTAGAGGGCCCTACCGACGATGTTGATATTATAAAATTTAGAAAAAAACAAGCCAAGAATGCTATTGCTATTTTATTACTTAGCCAAGGAGTTCCAATGCTTCTTGCCGGTGATGAGGTACTTAATTCACAAAATGGCAATAATAATGGTTACTGTCAGGATAATGAATTAACCTGGATAGACTGGGATTTAGCTGAAAAAAATGCGGATATGCTACGATTTGTTCAGCAAATGGTTTCTTTTCGAAAAAGGCATTCATCACTCATGAGACGGCGATTTTTGACTGGGAACATGATTAAAGGAAGAGATATTACAGATATACAATGGCATGGTGCTAAATTAAATGTACCTCTTTGGAATGATCCTAACAACCAGATATTAGCTTTTACCTTGGCTGCTGTAGCAGAAGATGAATCTGATATGCATATTGTTATTAATATGTCCGACAACACAACAGTCATTGAGCTACCTGAATTAAAAGGTAAAAAATGGTGCTTAGCAATTGATACAGCCCAAGAATCACCCGATGACATTATTCGCCACCCTAATCAGAAACCTATAAAGGAGAAAACCTTTACTATGTCTGGAAAAAGTGTTATAGCTTTTGAAAATATAGTCCATTAAACAAAATCAGATAGGGCAAAAAAGGACTGATACTTATACTTCGGGCGATTATGGATGTGGATTTATACCAGTCGTTTTTACCGATAACTGTCAAGCCAGTGAGTAGACTTAACGTAGAAGGTTTTGTGCGGAGTTGAGCCGAGCGCAGGTATCATCACTGACTGAGGGGCGGCTGAATGAGGGTTTGATTCCTAGCTCCTGAAGTGTTGCTAGCATTGTGGCACCTTTCATGGGACTACCATTATCTGAATGCTGGGTAACTTGCTGGCGTTCAGCCTCTTCTTTTGACAAATATTCTTTCATTAAGTCAGCTACTTGTGCACTGGACTCATTTTCATAGACTTGCCAGCCAACTATTTTTCGGCTGTAAATACCCATGATCAGATAGAGATATAAAAAAATACCTTTTACTTCGGTGGGTAAGTAGGTGATATCCCAACTATTATTCTTACACAAGTGGGGGGGAAGTACACTGACAAAATTTTGCGTGCAACGTAAATTATTAGTTCATAAGTACCCAAGTGTTTGCTTTCACCAGAATGCATCTGACGTGAGATGTTGATTGTAATATAGTTCCGTCTATAAGACATATCCATTTAAAATTGTACTTAACTAGATTTGCATAAGCTCTTTCACTCCCGTAGTCTTTTGACAATGAAAAATATTACCGAAGAATGGCAACTTATTGTCAAGAAGATTGAGCAAAACACCAAACAACCTTTTGTAATAAATAACATAGATTCTGTTTCTGGCGGCTGTATTAACTCAGCATTTATTTTACAGAGTGAAAATAGCAGCTATTTTATAAAACTTAATCAAGCCAAGTTTTTACCTATGTTTGAGGCTGAATTTGCAGGCCTTAAAGAATTACGAAAAACAAAAACCATCAGAATTCCCCAGCCTATTGTCTGTGGTATTTCTGCAGACAAAACCTTTCTGGTGCTGGAAAACACCCCATTAACCTCTTCATCCAAGCAGTCTGATACCCAACTTGGACAAAAACTAGCTGCTTTACATCAAATTCGGCAACCTTTTTTTGGCTGGCATATTGATAATACGATTGGATCTACTCCTCAACCTAACCCCCGCTCTGAAAATTGGGTTTCTTTCTGGCAGACGCATCGTTTAGGGTTTCAACTTTGTTTGGCTGAAACTAATGGTTATGGAGGAAGGCTTATACAATCAGGTAAAAAACTATCTGAAGTACTTCATTTTTTTTTTAGTGATTACCACCCTTCCCCATCTCTTTTACATGGTGATTTATGGTCTGGTAATGCCGCTGTTACAGCAACTGACGGTCAACCGGTAATTTATGATCCCGCTTGTTATTACGGCGATAGAGAAGCTGATATTGCAATGACGGAATTATTTGGCGGCTTTGGATCTGGTTTTTATACTGCTTACTCAACAATTTACCCGTTAGATTCTGGTTACTCAATTAGAAAAAAGCTTTATAATTTATATCATATTCTTAATCATCTGAATTTGTTTGGTGAGGGCTACCTCTATCAGGCTCAAAGCTTGATAGATTCCTTATTATCAGAAATTAAATAACTCCAACTTAAATAACACAATTATGTCAGAACATACTGCCTCGCTATTTTCCATTACTGCGTGGAAACAACGCCTGGTTTTTTGGGTAGGTGCTATTTTAGTCGGTTTACTTATTGTGGCAATGGTCGTTTTAAGTGAATGGGCTGGAGACACATATCGCTTAATGTCCCTACACTATCCTTGGTCAAATTTTATTATTGCCCCTATTGGGTTGAGTTTTACCGCATGGATCACTTTTCGTTTTTTTCCTGGTAGCGAGCGTAGTGGCATTCCACAAGTAAAAACTGCACTCGAAATAAAAGGTAATTTAGAAGATAGAGACCGACTTATTTCATTAAGAATAGCTCTGGGAAAAATGTTTCTACCTATTATGGGTTTATTATCAGGCGCTTCGGTTGGCTTTGGAGGGCCAGCCGTTCATGTGGGTGCTTCATTAATGTCATCGTTAGGGAAAGCAGTAAAATTCCCTCCTTACTATATGGGAAGAGGGTTAATTCTTGCTGGCAGTGCCGCAGGGTTTGCCGCAATGTTTAGCGCACCCTTAGCAGGGATTATTTTTGCTATTGAAGAAATGGGACGAGCTTTAGAAGAAAAAATCAGTAGCTTAGTCTTAACCGCTATTGTTTTTTCTGGCGTAACAGCTCATGCCCTTTTAAATCATTACATTTTTTTCCATGAACAGTCCTATGTAATGTCTTACGACAAAAGTTGGATTGCTGTTCCTTTGTGTGGAATTGTTGGTGGATTTTTAGGTGGTGTATTCAGTAAAATTATTATTCGAGGAGGCCGTTATCTTAAGAAGACTCGCTTTTCTATTATCACTATAGCCTTTTTCTGCGGTATTGTTATCTCCATTCTTGGCTATATTTCTAATGGAGATACCTTCGGCACTGGTTATTCTCAAGCGAAAGCTATTTTAACCAACAGTCAAACCATGGACCCTTTTTTTCCCCTATTCAAAATGTTTGCATCTTGCGCAACTTTTTTCAGTGGCATACCCAGTGGTATTTTTGTGCCATCAATAGCCACAGGTGCTGGATTTGGTGTTAATTTAGCCAACTGGTTTCCTATTGCACCAGCACCAGCGATGATTTTACTCACAATGACGGCGTATTTTTCTGGCATGCTTCAATCCCCTCTCACCTCGTTTGTGATTGTTATGGAAATGACAGGAAGCCATGAAATACTGATCCCTTTAATGGCAACCTCTTTTTTTGCCACGGGTACATCTAAATTAATTAATCCACTGCCTTTATATAGAGCACTTTGTAATTCATACGTACAACCTGAGGCAATAGATAAAAAAGCTGACGATACAAATGAAGTTAAATAAAATTTTAATACTTCTTGTCTTTGTTTTATTAATCATTGGCTTCTGGTTTTTTACAAAACAAAGTCAGGAAACTGCTCCTAATGGAGTCTTTACAACGATTACAGGAAAAAAAATTGAGTTGGCTAGTTTAAAAGGTAATCCCGTCATCATTACATTTTGGGCTACTGATTGTGCTAATTGTATTAGAGAAATACCAGATTTGATTAATTTATACCATCAGTTTCATCCTCAAGGTTTAGAAATAATTGCTATTACCATGTATTACGATATTCCCAGCCATGTTGTAGAAATGACTAAAGCAAAACAACTGCCCTATGATGTTGTTTTGGATTTAGATGCAAAACATGCAGCAGCTTTTGGGGAAGTTAAGCTAACACCCACAACCTTCTTGATCTCACCTAATGGTCATATTGTTATGCATAAAACAGGACCATTTAAAGTAGAAAAGATAAAACAACAATTAAAAAAAATTATTATACAAGGATAAAACATTATGCTCTGGTTAAAAGCATTACATCTCATCTTTATGGTGACTTGGTTTGCAGGTCTATTTTATTTGCCTCGTTTATTTGTCTATCACGCAATGAGTGATGATGAAATTAGTAATGAGCGTTTTAAAATTATGGAACGAAAATTATTTTTTGGCATTATGACACCAGGAATGATTGTAACTTTTATCTTTGGAACCTGGATGTTAGGTGATTATGCCTGGGAGATGTACTCATCTTCAGGCTGGTTACATGCTAAATTAACCTTATTACTGTTATTAGTTATTTACCATGGCTTTTGCGGTAAATGGTTAATTGATTTTAAACATAATAGAAACCAGCATTCCCATATTTTTTATCGTTGGATGAATGAAGTACCTGTGCTGTTTTTAGTAACAATCATTATTCTTGCGGTGGTTAAACCTTTTTAGAGCTTATTCAATATCGTTAATTCTTTGAGATTCGCACAGTTGCTTACGAATCCCAAAAAATAGTTGCTTCATTCCCTAAAGTATCTTATTCAAAACGATCAAGCGTCATGACCTTGACCCAGGCATTCACAAAGTCATTGGCAAACTTTTCTTTTGAATTGTCAAAGGCATACACTTCTGAGATGGCACGCAATTCAGAATTAGATCCGAAAATAAGATCAACTGGAGTCGCCATCCACTTAGATGCACCCGTTTTACGATCTTTACCTTCATAAAGCCCTTCGACTTTAGACGATTTAGACCATTTTGTAGACATATCAAGTAAGTTTACAAAAAAGTCATTACTCAACGTTCCTGGTTTGTCAGTGAATACTCCATTTGAAGAACCATTAGTATTGGCATTTAGAGCACGCATACCACCGACAAGCACGGTCATTTCAGGTACCGTTAAAGTCAGATAATTTGCTTTTTCAACCAACATCTCCGCTGGTGATTGTTTATTATCTTCGTTAAAGTAATTACGGAATCCATCCGCTGTAGGTTCAAGCACGGCAAAAGAGTTAACATCCGTTTGCTCTTGAGAGGTATCTGCACGCCCAGGCGTAAAAGGAACTTTCACTTGGAAATCAGCATCCATGGCGGCTTTTTCAATGGCTGCTGCACCACCCAACACGATTAAATCAGCAAGGGATATTTTCTTATTAGCAGATCTTGAATTAAACTCTTTTTGAATATCTTCCAATACTTTCAGCACTTTTACCAACTCTGTTGGACTATTAGCCGCCCAATTAATTTGTGGTTCAAGACGTATACGTGCGCCATTGGCACCACCTCGCATATCAGTTCCTCGAAAACTGGCCGCTGATGCCCAAGCCGTTCTAACCAATTCTGGAATACTTAGCCCGGAATCCAGAATGACAGATTTTAGCTTACTCACATCCTTAGCATTTACTAAGGCGAAATCAACAGCTGGAATTGGGTCTTGCCAAATCAATGATTCTTTCGGCACATCAGCACCAAGATAGCGCGAACGTGGTCCCATGTCTCGATGAGTCAGTTTGAACCAAGCTTTAGCAAAAGCAAGGTCAAATTCTTCTGGGTGTTTCAAAAAATGTTCTGAAATTTTTCTATAGCTTGGATCAAATTTAAGCGCCAAATCCGTTGTAAACATCATAGGTGCGTGTCGTTTAGATGCATCATGAGCATCAGGAACAAATTTAACTTCCTTTGCATTCTTCGGTGTCCATTGAATTGCTCCTGCTGGGCTTTTTGTTTGTATCCATTCCATATTAATCAAGTTTTGTAGAAAATTCATGCTCCATGCTGTTGGGGTAATAGTCCAGGCGCCTTCCAAGCCACTCGAAATGGTATCAGCTCCTTTACCTGTTCCACATTTATTAACCCAGCCTAATCCTTGCTCCCCAACGTCTGCTGCTGCAGGTTCTGCACCAACACAATCTTTAGGATTGCGAGCACCATGTGCTTTACCAAAAGTGTGCCCTCCAGCAATTAAAGCTACCGTTTCTTCATCGTTCATTGCCATACGAGAAAAAGTTGTACGAATATCTTTTGCAGCAGATACTGGGTCAGGATTGCCAGCTGGGCCTTCTGGATTTACGTAAATTAATCCCATCTGAACTGCGGCAAGTGGTTTGTCCAGTTTTCTGTCACCACTATATCGTTTTGCATCAGACAGAAACTTTTTTTCCTGTCCCCAGTTAACTAATTCAGGTTCCCAGTCATCTTCACGACCTCCAGCAAAACCAAATGTTTTAAAGCCCATTGTATCCATGGCAACAGTACCCGTCAAAACCATCAGGTCAGCCCATGAAATTTTGCTGCCATACTTTTGTTTAATGGGCCAAAGCAAACGACGTGCCTTATCTAGATTGACATTATCAGGCCAGCTATTAAGCGGTTCAAATCGTTGTTGTCCACCTGAAGCACCACCTCGACCATCAAATATGCGATAAACACCCGCACTATGCCAAGCCATGCGGATAAAAAATGGCCCATAATTACCATAATCGGCAGGCCACCAATCTTGTGATGTCTTTAGTACCTTTTTAATATCTTTTTTGACGACATCAATATCAAGTGTTTTAAATTGTTCAGCATAATTAAAATTTTTTCCCAGCGGACTAGATTCAACAGAATGTTGACGAAGTGGAGTTAGATTAAGCTGATCAGGCCACCAAAAGTCAGGCGTTTTAGCTTGATGGACAATCATATTTTTTTCTTGAATAATCGGAGTCTTAGCTGAGGAAATCGGCATCTTAGTCTGTTCTAGCGCACAACCATAGATTGAAGCTAAAGTAATAGTTATTGTTCCAGCTAAAGGTATTGTTTTTCTAATCATCTCGCTATCTCCATCTCTAATTGCTCAACAAGTTATCTGCTTTGAATCAATATATCACTGATAATCTACTATTGAAAATTGATTCCTTCTATGAAAACGATTGATAGAATGAATGAACGAGATGTATTACTTATTTATAATTGTTTAAATATCTACGTTGAGGTATGGAATTTATTTGCAAAAACTCACAAATATCCAATGATAAAAAGAGGGAGGTTTAGTGGGGGCTAGAGCTTTATTTTTCAGACAGCTCTTTTTATTAATCAGAAAATTTAGAGATCTCCCAGATTCTTTTTTGATAAACAAATGGCGGAAGACTATTACACATTAGTAATATAACTCCATCAACTTAGTACCTAAATCCTGCAATCATCACGCACAATAAAGTAAAAAGGATTGATTAAACAATAGGATAATATTGTTTTTCTAATTTTACTTTCTCATTGAATTAATGAAGCCTTCAAAAAGATCATCTCGTGTCCGCCAATCTGCACGAAAAGTCAACCTATCGTCCACAGCCCATGGCTTAACAAGCCAGGCAGGGCTGATCCCGGTTGTAAAATATTTAGATAAGATAGGGTTTCAAAAAACGGTAAACCAA
>JAKIVF010000201.1 GCA_021647145.1 Methylococcaceae bacterium
TTAACCTGTTGTTGGTTTATAGGTTTTCCAGACATATAAATCCCTTTTGATTTAATACGCCTGAAGCTTACTAAAAACCGGCCAAGCTAGTTGTCGCTAGGCGGTCAAGTTAATTGTCGTCTAATAACTTTCTTATTATTTTCTTCTACCAAATCAGGGTGCTCATTTTTGATCGTATTGTACTTTCGAGCCTTCATAGCAACTCTTTGTTTAACATATTCATGATAAAACAACCCAGTAACTACCCTCTTTTGGTCATGATACAACCGAGCATGATGAAAAAAGTGTTTTGCCGCCTCATCTATCGAATGAATGCCTTCTCTTGCCATATATGCAGGAAAGACAGAAAAACCTGATGTGAAAAAATAATCATCGGTAGGAATCCGTTCTTTTATCACTCGCTTTAAGCCTCTATTGGGCAGAGTTTGCCATGAGACGGTAGTGAGCATCTCCCATAGAGGGTGATTATCCCATCGTGTTCTCGCTGTATCTTGTTTACTAGGCAAAGTTAAGCGCAGCCATTGGGTGGTCGCATAGCACCATAGGGAAGATAGTTTTTCCTCAAGCTCTTCAACCATTATCGCATTTAGCTGGTTTAGAGTTTCTCTTTTAAACTGAAACTCTATCCTCCATACTTGATCTTTATAACCCCATCCATTATCTGACCAAACATCATAAAAAAACTGTTTATTACTTTTTTTAGACTCCGTTGTTTTATTATAGAGCCTTGCCATTAACTGCCCCTTACCAATACTCCAACCAGTAAACTGGGAGTTTTCTGAATATCGAGAAAACGACTTTGCACGAGTAACCCAATTATCCTCAGTAAATTTTGATAAATTTACATCCGTCATAAAATCGATACAGATATCAACACGACTAACTGAAACTTTATCCACAGAGGATGCTAAAGTATTTACAATAAATTTAATTGATTCGATAACATCACAAAGAGGATTAAATGTTAAAAGTTCACTAGATATTTGAACATAGACAACAGGTAATGCTTTGGAATCCTCTCCAGCAACCTGAATCTGAAACCAGTTATCTTTAAGAACATAAAGGTACTTTCCTCTACCCCTACTCGACACCTCAAAGTAATGCCCTCCTATATTAGCTTGTGCTGTAGCCTTAATTAAAGGGTCTGAATCTTGTGCTATATTTTTAAGCTGGGATAATTTATTAGACCAGTATTGTGACAATGAACCTTGAAATGAGAGATAGAGACTATCTACTCCTTGATGAACAATTTTAGATAGGGTTTTGTATTTGTCTTTTAAGGGTGCTGTGTTACTAGGTGGCGCACCTTTCAACGCTCCCGCGAGGGAACCACCGACCGATTCAGCAGTTGCAAGCGCGCCGCAGGCTCTGCTTTGCAACAACTGCTTCGGATCGGAGGTGAAATGGGTTTGTTTCGTATCTTTTGACATAGGATTTTATCCATTAGTTAATAATGGATACCTATCCTATACACGATATTTTAAGAGTGTTAGAACATGAAATTAGATTTTCATGTCGTTTTATGGCTTTTTCTTAATCGTTGCAATAACCTTGTTAAACCTGCATGGCTATCTTCTCCAGTATCTGGGTAGATGCCTAGTTGATCAATAAAAATATGGCAAATTTCTTCATTAGTTAATGGTTTAGCATTTGTCCAACTCTGAATCAAAGCATCCATATACCTTACAATATCAAGTTCAGCTTTCTGATTTTTCGGGCGTGAACCCTTAATAGCTCTTGATAGCTTATCAAAGAAGTTATTATCCCCTGTGATAGTTGCATGATATACAGCCTTTTGAGCTGTGGGAGTATTCAAACACGTTTTATCAATAGCAATAGCATCAAATAATGCTTTTAAATCTTCGTCATCACGTGCCTTTGCAATAAGCTCGCAGATTGATTTTGTATGCCCATATACTGATATAGCTTTAATATTTGATTGTAGAGCAAGCATGACATTTAAAAAGAATGACAGAAGAAGTAGAGCTTCATTTTTTCCAAAATCCTCATCATTACTAATATCTTCTTCAAGTGATGATAACAATTTATCAGGTAGTTCTTTGGGGCTTAAAAGAAGTTTATTTACCTCTTTCTCATCTTTTAAATCAAAAGGTAAATTATCAGAAAAAACAACTAGAAAAAGCGAGGCTAATACTTTGTAATCTAACTCAAACAGTAGCGCATAATTAATATTTAAAGTATTCAAATTCACATTGGGGTGTGATTCAATATCTAAAAGTATCTCTTCAATCTCTAAGGGTATCGCTTGCAAAAGGTCATTATATTCTGGCAAAGCAGCCTTTATATCTATCTTATCAGTCATCTGTCTCTACGCGCCTCATACGCTCGTAACCTCGCTTAGTCGTTGCTTCGTTCCAGATATACAATTATGGCTAAGACAACATTAGTTCATACAGTTAGTTGTATATTTACTACCCCAATACTTTCGTTTACCTTCAAGCCAGTTATATTCATTAGCGGAGTACCCACTTCTCATACGGTTTTCGATATTCTTTTTCATCTTTTGATAATACGAACACTGCTTACTTTTTGCTTTTTTTATTTGACTTTGGATAAAATTTAAATTTTGAACATTTTGAGAGTAGATGGGTTCAATAGTATTACTTTTATGTCTAACTATTTGAGGCTTTGAATAGTAAGTTCTTTTATATTTGTGACGTTGTAAATCATCAGACATGATTTTTTTATGCTTATCGCCTGACCACTTAACAAAATTGGTTTGGTTATTAATACTCTGATCAATCACCACAGGTCTACTTCTTACTTCTGATGTGGTTTTCATTTCTATTTTAGTTGTTCGTAATAAGGGACGAGTATTATTTTTTTTATGTCTAAAGATAGACTGCCCATGAATTCGCGGGGAATCATAAAACTTATTATTTGCAGAATTACTACTACTTGCACTATAAAAAAACAAGAAGTAAACCCCACTAAAAAATATTAGGGTACCAAAAAGTACTACCATTCTTTCTATAACACTCATGAGTACACCTAATTATAATTATTGTTTAAAGTATAAAAAAAATAAGTATCTTATTCTAATGATTAAGACCAATGGTGTGTCAATTTTGTACCACAACAACTGTAAGTTATTGATATTTACTGTTACTTACTGACACAATAAGCATATGGAAACACCGTAAGTGACTGTTTATTAACATTATTAATTTTAAAAATAGCGCCTTGTAATCAGTAGGTCCCGAGTTCGACTCTTGGTTGCGGCACCATATACCATAAGGCTTGTAGCGTTTTCTGTTACAGGCCTTTTTTGTGCTTTGCAACCTATTTGCAACCTTAGAGGTATTTCACAAGGAATTACTCTTAAGGAAAGCATATTTATATTCACAAACTTACCAGCCTCACCTGCTGAATCCCAAAGCAAAACAGTTTCTTTATCCAACCTACTTTTTTCTGGGGAAGTCTTGA
>JAKIVF010000202.1 GCA_021647145.1 Methylococcaceae bacterium
AGACACCTGAGCGCTTAGTAAAGCCTGCTCGGCTTAGGATTGTTTTCATTCCTATTTGTTGCCAGAGCTTGGCAAATACATTGTCAATCAAAATACCACTATTTTGAAGCAGGTCAATAGTTAAAGCCACCTCCTTACACACAACTATTAATCTAGCCCTTCAAGCTTACGAGCCATTTGAATACCGAACACACAATCCTGAATTCTCTGAAAACCGATCCAGATACTTTTAGCTCCAGGGTCACCATCCGATTTTCGCCCCAAGAACCCTCCTAATGTAGCCATGTTTCTTAGTACCGTGTTAAGTGTAGGCGCTTTTTTCGGAATCGTCTTTTCCAATAAAACATAAGATGATTTCCATTCTAATGAATCAAAAATGAGTTCAGCAGGCAAATCAGGACAGGCGCGACCTAAACGCATAAGGTACATCACTCGCCAAGCAACAATCATAGCCATGATTAAGGCTTTTTCAATGCGTTCTTTACTGGATAATTGAAGCTTCTCTACCTTACAGCCGACTTTCAAAACATCAAAAAACATTTCTATCTCCCATCGACAACGATACCAGTCAATCAACTCACAGGCTTGCGCTTCATTTTCTACGATTCGATTACTTAATAAGCGCCAGGTAAGAGGTGATTTTCCTTTCGGTGGATTAACTTCCTTTGCCTGGACCAAGGTGACTTCAATTCCTTCTTTCCCCCTTACTGGAAAAGTGCAACGCAATACTTTAATTTCTTGCTGGATCTGGCGCGATTTTTCACCTTTTTTTCGTGGCTTAATAAAACTAATACGACTCATAACTTCTTGTTTATCAAGTCTAGCCCAAAGCTTCTCATCCTTAGACAGTTTGCGATTATGCTTTGCTCTTACTAACCAGTCGGCAGGCGTATTTAATGCTTTAGCTCTCGCCATCAGACTCAAAATATCGCCTTCTCTATCTGCCACATAAACCAGTCTAGTTTGAGGGCAACGTTCTGCCATTTCAGCGACACGTTCATAGCCTTCTACCCAGCGGTCACTTTCTTTTATGGTCGGGATTTCTCGGTCTTCTTTTTTAGTTTTTCCACGAGACCACATCCATGCATCACTGACTCCTAAAGGAATTCGTTCGGGTGTGATACAAAGTGTTGGGTGCAGGTACATTCCACGTTGAGCATCGTATGACAAGCGACCCAAACCCTCTGTTTCTTGACCATTAAAATTTAGCTCTGTGGTATCTTGTATGCATAAAATAACAGCTTCTTCACTGTTTATAATGCGTTGTTCAACTTGATCTGTATGGGCTTTTAATAGCTTGTCCCAGGTCACATTCTCATTACTATAAAACCGATAAGCCGCTTGTGTTTCAGCCCAGCCCTGGCAGGCTTGAGGAATACTTGCTTTTGGCGATTTAGATAAGGTTTCAAGAAATTTAACGGCTCTTTTCTTGATACGTTTATCACCTAAATCTAAATTATGGAATTCCATTTCTGCCCAACTCATTTTAACCTCTCAAATAATTGTATTTTACAGGCTTAATTCAGACTTGTGTGTAAGGAGATGGGCACAAGGCACTGCCCCTACCTTTGTCTTGTTGCCGGTTGCCTAAGTACGTAGCTGTTTTTATGATGGCACTACTGTAATTTAAGATAACTCTATATAAATAGATTGAAATAAATATTATTAAAGATACTTTTCTTTAAAATACAGCCTTAACCATTTATCAGTATCTATATTATTATCGTTAATATCATGCAATGTCTTTAATCGGTTTCTGACAAGGTGATGGGGTAGTATTAATAATTCAATATCCTCCATAGAAACCTGCCTTTCTGGGGCTAATTCCTTATGATTAATAATATTATAAAGCTGGTTTTTCTTAAACCCCAAGTTGTAATTTAAATCTTCTCTTAGTTCCAGAAATAAAGGCAGTAAATCAATGCCTCGGCATGAGCTATCTAACAATTTCTGTAAACGTGTTACCAGTTGGTTAACCGCAAAGCGGTATATATCAGACTCTCTAACTAACAAACGATCGGCGATAGACTGTACCGCTGTTCTATCGTCATTAGTCAGGCGCAGGGAAACTATTTCTTTTCGCTGATTCATTCAGGTTAAAACTATCAATTCCTATAAAACGATTACCATATATTAAAAGTATGACATTTTAATTACAAAAGTAATTAACCAACAAGGTGGAAGGGTTGTTTGTTTACGCCCGCCTAATTACATTTGTAATACATTTAACATAAAAGACATATAGCTTTAATGAAAATGAAATATATAAAGAAGATAATCTCAAATCGTATAAGTACGTATGTATTACATGTCACATAAGTTTAATAAAAGTGTCACTTTAAATTAATAAATTTATGAAAAAATATAACCACGTTCAGAGTTCAGGGTAAGAACTTGGTTTGACAGGGGTCATAGAGCGGCTAGTTTTTAGGTGGTAGGGAAATCATCAACCAGTCGCTAAACAAAGGATAGTTTGTTTGTCGGGTTTTACAATGTTGCCAAACCTACCGTGAGGTAGGGACGGAAAGCTACGGATATTAATTATATTAAAGATGGCCGGGTTGCGATTCATTTGTAGTGAGTATGCGCCCCGGCTTTTTTTATGCTTTTTTTATAGTTATTAATATTAGTTTTTAGAGGACAACATGAAAAATTTTACAAAAACATTGGTTGCAGCAACGCTTGCTTTAGGGACTGTATCGGCAAATGCGAGTATTTTACGTGACAATAGCGGTGCAGCAGAAGCATGGTTATCAGTTTATGATTCTACTTCAGCAAATACTTTTACCTTAGATTTAGGGGTTGCTGGAATCACTTGGGACTCATTATTTGCTCAAAAAGATTCAGCAGGCTTACTTCAGAATGTTAATTTAGCTGGTTTTTCAGACTGGACTGCATTTAAAGCATCTGCTGATTTAACCACTACTAAATTTTCTGTTGCGGTGGGTGGTGAGCTTGCAGGTAGTAAAAAAGCATTTATGGTAACGGGTGATGATGCTGGTTTTTTTCAAGGGAAAGACGCTCCTGCCATTGCAGGTGTAACTTCTGCGATTAACATTCATGCCGCAGGTATTAATGATGATACAGCTACTCCTTTTTCTCCATTAGTAAACTCAACTACATTAGTTAATGATGCAGATGCAACATTAGGGATACATGGCGCTTCTGCTGATTTGTGGTACTCAGCAAGTTTTAATGTTGATACGGCTTATGGCGAAATGGCAGATTTTAATCTTGTGACTTTAATAACAGCAAACCGTAGAACATCTTCAGTACATGATGTATTTGCAGGGCAATGGAAATTGGAAGGTGATAGCTTAACATTAGGCGTTTCTGCTGTACCTGTTCCTGCGGCAGTCTGGATGTTTGGTTCTGCATTGTTAGGCTTGGCGGGTGTTAGCCGTAAAA
>JAKIVF010000060.1 GCA_021647145.1 Methylococcaceae bacterium
TATTTACTAATACTCAAATTCCCGCCTGTATCTGGTTTCTAACCAAAAACAAAAAAGAACGTGCAGTGAATGATGATTTTTATCGTGACCGCAGTGGTGAAGTGTTATTTATCGATGCACGTAATCTCGGTTACATGAAAGATCGTGTGCTCAGGGATTTTAGTCCTGAAGATTTAGAGACTATTACAAAAACCTATCATGGCTGGCGGATGAATTATGGGCAATGTGATACGGGTGATGGTTCGGCAGCAATGGTTGATCCAAATCCTGATTATCTATACGAAGATGTGGCCGGCTTCTGTAAATCGGCCAAATTGGAAGAAATGAAAAAACATGATTTTATACTCACACCTGGCCGTTATGTTGGTGTAGCCATGGAAGAAGACGATGGCGAACCCTTTGCTGAGAAAATGAAACGCTTAACAGGGCAGTTAAAACAACAGTTTGAGGAAGGTGAACGGTTAGAGGGGGAGATTAGGAAGAATTTGGCGGGGTTGGGTTATGATATTTAAAGAAATATCATTGGCTGATGCTGTGGAGTTTATTGTAGATAATAGAGGGAAAACTGTTCCTGTAGAAGATAAGGGATTTCCTTTAATAGCAACTAACTGTGTTAGCAACGAGAACATGTATCCCGTATTTAACAATGTTAGGTATGTCTCAGATGAAATATATGATAACTGGTTTAGATCTCATCCTTTACCTGATGATATCTTGCTAACTAATAAAGGCAGTAAAAATGGCGCAATTTGTTTAGTTCCCGACCCCGTAACCTTTTGTATAGCACAAGATATGGTTGCGTTGAGAGCAAAAAAAGAAACTGTATATCCGCGATACCTTTTTGCGGTTTTGCGCTCTAGTTTAGTTCAGTCACGGATTAAAGAATTAAATGTAGATTCTGTTATTCCTCATTTTAAAAAAACTGATTTCAATAAGTTATTCTTTCCTTTGCCTGACTATGAGAAACAAATTGTAATTGGTGATTCTTATTTTGATTTTTGTTTTAAAATCGAACTAAACCGCCAAACCAACCAAACCCTAGAACAAATCGCCCAAGCCATTTTTAAAAGCTGGTTTATCGATTTTGAACCCGTCAAAGCCAAAATAGCCGCCAAACAAGCCCTCGAAACTGATCAGGGTTTAGCAAAAAATAGTAAAAAAGAGGGGGGGTGGGTATCAACAAACCCATCAGAAACAGACAAAGAACACCCCGAAGTCACCCGCGCTGCCATGTGCGCCATTAGCGGTAAAACATTAGAAGAACTGGATCAACTAGACGCAGAAACACAACAACAACTCAAAACTACCGCCGCCTTATTTCCCGATACCTTGGTTGACTCTGAATTGGGGGAGATACCGGAGGGGTGGGAGGAGAAAGCAATAGAGGATATTGTAGAAAGATTAAAACCCAAAAAACGTTATACAAAAAAGCTAGTATCTCAATATGGAAAAATACCAGTGTATGAGCAGGGTGCTAGCATATTATTAGGATATCACAATGAAGAGCCGGGGTTTATTGCTTCTCCCGATGAGCCAATGTTTATATTTGGTGATCATACATGTGTTACTCATTTGTCGTGCTCACCCTTTGATATCTCCCAAAATGTAGTCCCTTTAAAAGGAAGAAATTATCCTACAATTTGGGTCTACTATGCTGTACAAAATAAACAAGAGTTTCAAGAATATAGAAGGCATTGGTCAGAATTCATTATTAAAGATGTAGTTCTGCCTAGTTATGATTTAACTAAAGTATTTTCGGATCTAGTTACAAGTTTATACAAACAAAAAGAACACTTGGTTAATCAGAATAGTAAGCTTGAAAGCATTAGAGATACTTTACTCCCCAAACTCCTATCAGGCGAATTAGCCTTGGATGAGGTAGGTTGAGCATGGATGATAGCTACTTTGAGAAAATACCCTTATGGGATCGCGACTCTCCTAAATTTGATATTTTCGCCGATGATATTAATGGGCGTATACCTGTTACACGACTTGAGCGTTGGCAGCGCGTAGGTTGGGGTGAGGAACGAACCCCAACAAAACCAATGGGCAATGTTCCATATTGATGAATGGATATGTGTTAATTGTTGGGGTTCCTAACGTCACCCCAACCTACGGATGTGGTTTACATGTGGGTGGGTACGCGAACGAACCCCAACAAAATTGGCATAATAATGAATAAATTGGCTAATTCGGTTTGCGGTAATTGTTGGGGTTCCTATTGTCACCCCAACCTACGGGTGTGGTTTAACATGTGGGTGGGTACGCGAACGAACCCCAACAAAATTGGCATAATAATGAATAAATTGGCTAATTCGGTTTGCGGTGATTGTTGGGGTTCCTGTCGTCACCCCAACCTACGGGTGTGGTTTAACATGTGGGTGGGTACGCGAACGAACCCCAACAATATTGGTATAATAATGAATAAATTGGGTAATAGGGTTTGCGGTGATTGTTGGGGTTCCTGTCGTCACCCCAACCTACGGTGGTGTCACGGGTTTAATTAATAATATGGGCGGTTTATGCGTTATCGGCGGGCGGATATTAAAGGTGGTACTTATTTTTTTACGGTTAATTTGGCAAATCGTAAAAATACCTTGCTGGTCGATGAATTTGATATTTTGCGTGGTGTCATCAATAAGGTGAAAAAACAACACCCATTTAAACTGGATGCAATGGTGATTTTACCTGAGCATTTACATGCTTTATTCACCTTGCCAGAGGATGATAATGATTTTGCAAAGCGCTGGATGTTGATTAAGGCGGGGTTTTCTCGGCAGTTGCCGAAACTGGAGTCTGTTAATAACAGCCGCAAGAAAAAAGGTGAACGTGGTATTTGGCAACGGCGGTTTTGGGAGCATTTAATACGCGATGAGTTAGATTTTGAACGGCATGTGGATTATATTCATTTTAATCCCGTTAAGCATGGTTATGTAGAGCGTGCAGTTAATTGGCAGTATTCGACAATTCACGATTACATCAAACGTGGGGTGTTGGATGAGAATTGGGGTGGGGGTTATGTTGAATCGGGCGATGTTGATTTTGGTGAGGTGGGTTAATGGGTTATTTGCCGTGGTTTGTTGGGGTTCGTGCCTCACCCCAACCTACGGTGGGGCAATGATGGCGTGGGGAATGGTAGGTTGGGGTGACGGTAGGAACCCCAACAATAACAGGATAATTTATGATAACTGAAGACCAACTAGAACAAACCTGCATCGACTGGTTTAGCTCAATCGGCTATGACTATATCAGCGGTTACGACATCGCCCCCGATGGTGATAACCCAGAACGCAGTGATTATCGTCAAATTATTCTGCAGGGTCGGCTAATTCGTCAATTACAAACCATAAACCCGCAAATTCCGCTTTCGGTGCTTGAAGGGGTGGCACAGCAGTTATCACAGCCAGAAACGCCTGTTTTGGTTAAAAGCAACCGTGCTTTCCATCAGTTTTTACTGGAAGGGGTGAAGGTTGAATACAAAGAAGATAATCAAAGTAAAACCGATTATGTGCAGTTAATTGATTTCTCCAACCCTGCCAATAACCAGTTTTTGGTGGTAAATCAATTTACCCTTGCAGGCACTAAAGGGCATCGTCGCCCTGATTTGATTGTGTTTATAAATGGCTTGCCCTTGGCGGTGATTGAGCTGAAAAACCCTGCCGACAGCCAAGCGGATATCTGGTCTGCCTTTTCGCAGTTGCAAACTTACAAGAATGAGATTTCGGATTTATTCGTCTTTAACGAAGCCTTGGTGGTGAGTGATGGTTTGGAGGCGAGAGTTGGCTCTTTAACGGCAAGTAAAGAATGGTTTATGCCGTGGCGTACGCTGGAAAATGAGAATGATAAGCCTTTGTTTGAATATCATTTGGAAACCTTGGTGAAGGGCTTTTTTAAGCCTGAGCTATTTCTGGATTATATTCATTACTTTGTGCTGTTTGAGCAAAGCGGTGAGACCCTTATTAAGAAAATTGCGGGTTATCATCAATTCCATGCGGTACGTGCGGCGGTTAAGGCGACGGTGATTGCTGCGCAAAAACAAGCGGATGGTGTAGCTGAGCCTAGAGCGACTTATGCCGATAAGGTGGTGGCAGGTTCGGGCAAGGCGGGTGTGGTGTGGCATACGCAGGGTTCGGGTAAGTCGATTTCGATGTTGTGTTATGCGGGCAAGTTATTGGCGCAACCTGAAATGAATAACCCAACCATTGTGG
The DNA here is from genome assembly GCA_021647145.1 of Methylococcaceae bacterium. Classification (GTDB taxonomy): domain Bacteria; phylum Pseudomonadota; class Gammaproteobacteria; order Methylococcales; family Methylomonadaceae; genus QPIN01. The sequence continues at coordinate 4,209 of JAKIVF010000060.1, forward strand.
TGGTGACGGATCGTAATGATCTGGATGGTCAGTTGTATAACACCTTTGCGATGGCAGCCGAGACTTTAAAGCAAACCCCGGTGCAAGCGGGCAGCCGTGATGAGTTGCGCGATATTCTAGCTGCACGTCAATCAGGTGGGATTATTTTCACCACCATACAAAAATTTGGTTTAGGTGAAGAGGAAGCCAGCCACCCTGTTTTAAGTGATCGCCATAATATTGTGGTGATTAGCGATGAGGCACACCGTAGCCAATATGGGGACAAGGCAAAACTGAATCCCAAAACAGGCAAATACACTTTTGGCTATTCCAAACACTTGCGCGATGCCTTGCCGCAGGCTTCGTTTATTGGCTTTACGGGTACGCCGATTTCAATGGATGACAAAGACACCCGTGCGGTATTTGGTGATTATGTCTCCATTTATGATATTCAGGATGCGGTGGACGATGGCGCGACCGTACCGATTTATTATGAATCACGTTTAGCCAAGCTGGATATTAATCAGGCAGAACTGGAAGCCTTGAATGATGACGTGGAAGAGGTGATTGAGGATGAAGAAGACATCGCCAGCCGCGAAAGTACCAAGTCCCAATGGGCTGCGCTGGAAAAATTGGTGGGCAGTGAGCCACGCTTAAAACAGGTTGCCGCTGATTTAGTCAGTCATTTTGAAACACGCACGGCAGCAATGGCAGGCAAAGGCATGATTGTGTGCATGAGCCGTGAAATCTGCGTGGATAAGTACGATGCGATTGTCGCCATCAAACCCAAATGGCATGACACGGATACCTCCAAAGGGGTAATAAAAATTGTGATGACGGGTTCGGCATCGGATAAAGAAAAGCTCCAGCCACATATTTACAATAAAGAAACCAAAAAACTGTTTGAAAAACGTTTTAAAGATGTGGACGACCCTTTGCAGTTGGTGATTGTGCGCGATATGTGGCTGACGGGTTTTGATGCGCCCAACTGTCATACCATGTATATCGACAAGCCCATGAAAGGGCATAATTTAATGCAGGCAATTGCGCGGGTGAATCGCGTGTTTAAAGACAAGCCCGGCGGTTTGGTGGTGGATTATATCGGCATTGCCAATGAGCTAAAAAGCGCCTTAAAAACCTATACCGACTCCAACGGCAGGGGAACGCCGACGCTGGATACCCGTGAGGCGTATGCGATTTTGCTGGAAAAAATGGATGTGGTGCGCAATATGCTACATGGCTTTGATTACAGCGACTACGAAACCAACGCCATGCAGCTTTTGCCCGAAGTGATGAATCATATTATGTCACTGGATGATGGCAAAAAACGTTTTTTGGATGTGATGTCTGCCATACGTACTGCCTATACCCTGTGTGGAACCATGGATGAAGCGGCAGAGCTAAAGAAAGAAATCGCTTTTTTATCCGCCGTTAAAGCAGGCATTAGCAAGTTCACCAGTGTTGATAAACGCCGCACCGATGAAGAGAAAAACAGTGCATTAAAACAGATTATTGATAATGCCATTGTTGCCGAGGGCGTGGCAGATGTGTTTGAAATGGTGGGTTTGGATAAGCCTAATATCGGCTTGCTTTCGGATGAGTTTTTAGATGATGTTAAAAACATGCCGCAAAAGAATCTAGCAGTCGAATTGCTGGAAAAGCTATTGCGCGATGAAGTCAAAGCCCGCATGAAAACCGATGTGGTGTCTGAAAAGAAATACTCAGACCGCATTATGGAAACTTTGCGTAAATATCATAACCGTGCAATTGAAACAGCTCAGGTGATTGAAGAGCTGATTAAGATCGCCAAGGAAATGGATGAGGATTTTAAAGAAGCTGAGAAGCTAGGGCTGAACTCAGATGAAATTTCTTTTTATCGTGCCTTGATTCAGAATGAATCGGCTGTGCGTGAGCTGGGTGATAGCAATTTACGTGAATTGGCGAAGTATATTACCGAGCAGTTACGTAAAAGTACCACCGTTGATTGGCAGGTGCGGGATAGCGTTAGAGCGCGGTTGCGGATTTTGGTTAGGCGAGCTTTGAAGCGATGGAAATATCCACCTGATAAGGCGGCTGAGGCGATTGAATTGTGTTTGAAGCAGGCTGAAGCTTTGAGTCATAGTTGGAGTCGTTGATAAATAAACCCGGAAACTAAAAAATCATTCAAAAAAAATGTTACACATGAAATAGGGTTTTTTGATGCCCATTTTCAAGTACAAGGTTTTCGTGTGGAAACTGAATAGTAAAATTAAATAAATTTAGGGATTGACAAGGTTGTGACAGGTTAATAGCAGAAAGTGTAATAAAAAAAGATATTGATGCGTTGATGTTCTTGGTAAATTAGCTGATCAAGCTATTGTAAATCAATTATCATGTAGGGACGTCCACGGGAAACTGTTCAATATAAAATGTAATCTTCAGGGAATTAATTTAACCCCCAGTACTCCCGAGCGAAAAGAAACAATTTCAACAACTAATGTAGACCCATCAATATCCGAGCTCATTACCAAAGATTGGACATACTTTATCGTATTGTTGCCTGTTATCATGGCCACTGGGGTAGCATTAGTCAGTTTTTTCCGCTGTCGTGTAGAAATGCACAGCACGTGATCAGTGGATTGGCTGGAGCTTTCGATACCAACTATGTCTGATTGCATTTGACTGCAAATAACAGCCACTTTCTTATTCTTCCTGAACACCATTACCTTAATTGCTTCTTGCATTCTTTATCTTGATTTAATTGACTTTCTATTTGTCGGGCAAATATCTGCTATACAACGCCATAACATCAGTAAAAAAAGGGCTAAAGAAAGTGACGTAATCGCTTATGGTCTGGCCAGTCGTTCGCCAAGTACAGCCAATGCAAAACGTTTTCTTAAGTTCAATAGAGAGTATTGGGGACTTGAAAGTCAAGAATTATATTCTTAACTGGGATGAAGGCCGTTGTGCAATCTCGACAGATTATGGATCTGAAAATATCACTTGCTTTCACGGATTTGCCACTAGGTTAATTAAATTTATAAGTAAAGACAGTGTTTCCGCAATTATTGAGAAATTTGCCCACAATGTTCGGCATGTAGTTGATTACTTGCCGATGGCCGTCAATTCTAGAAAAGTTATATCTTAAAGCTAAAGTCAAATGGTTTAGAACGGTTTCGTCGTGTAGGGATGTCGGATATACTTGACTAAAACACTGGGTTTATTTATAGTACAAACTCACTTTATTTATGTTTATAAGGAGCTGTTCATGCGGCTTACTACAAAAGGGCGTTATGCAGTTACTGCGATGCTTGATTTGGCTTTTCATTGTCAAACAAAACCAGTTACTTTAACTGATATTGCTTCACGTCAGACAATATCATTATCCTATCTAGAGCAACTATTTGCTAAATTACGAAAATCAGGCATTGTTGTTGGAGTTAGAGGTCCTGGTGGAGGATACAAACTCAGTCGTGATGTTGTTGAAATTAGTATTGCGGATGTTATTGCTGCTGTTGATGAAACGATTGATTCAACGAAATGTGGTGGGAAAGGGGATTGCCAAGAGGGTGAGGCTTGCTTGACACATGAGCTCTGGTTGGGGTTAAGTGAACATATTCGTAGCTATCTGAACGATATTAGCTTGGGAGATTTGTTGGGTAAGGAGTCAGTTTCTAGAGTTGCTAATAGACAAGATTTAAAAAATGGGTTTGTTACCACAATTATACCTCTTCAGGAAAAAATGACGGCGTAAATGATCTATTTTGATCATAATGCTACAACGCCGATAGATGAACGTGTAGTAGAGGTTATGCTCCCATATTTGCGAGATTTTTATGGGAATCCTTCAAGTTTATATCGAATGGGAAGGTTGGTTAAAAGTTCACTAGAGACAGCCAGAGAACAAGTTGCTGCTTTAGTCGATACACAAGCAAAACAAATTATCTTTACCAGTGGGGGTACAGAGGCAAATAACCTGGCCTTAACAACTGTACCTGCATGCGAAAATATTGCTGTTTCTGCTATTGAACACCCTTCGGTCATGAAACCCGTGACAAAAAATAAATTACAGAATAATTATTCCATTATTCCGGTAAATAGTCATGGAATGATTTTACCTGCCTCTATAGAAGCTTTATTAAAGCAACCAGAAAGCCCCACTTTAGTTTCAATTATGCTCGCTAATAATGAAAACGGAGTGATTCAGAATGTAAAAAAAATTACCAGTCTTTTGAGTGATAAACAAATTCTTGTTCATACTGATGCAATTCAAGCGATAGGTAAAATCCCTGTTTCTTTTAACGACCTAGGTGTTGATTTAATGTCTTTGTCAAGTCATAAAATATATGGGCCTAAGGGTTGTGGTGCATTAGTCATAGAAAAAACTGTAGATCTTGATCCTTTATTAATCGGTGGCGGCCAGGAAAAAGGGTGGCGATCAGGAACAGAAAATGTAGCGGCTATTGTAGGATTTGGTAAAGCAGCTGAATTAGCCTCTATAGAGTTAAAACAACGGGCAGAACATTTACAAAAACTGAGAAGTTATTTAGAGCAACAGTTAAAGACTATTTCAGGGTTGGTAATTTTTTCTGAACAGACAGAAAGACTCCCCAATACAATTCAATTTGGAATGAAAGGAATGGATGGTGAGATGTTACTGATGCAGTTAGATCAAAAAAATATTGCAGTATCAAGTGGTTCTGCATGCTCATCAGGTGGGAGAGAGGCTAGTCCCGTTTTGTTAGCAATGGGGGTAGATAATTCATTGGCAAAAAGTGCAATTCGTATTAGTTTAGGAAAAATGAATACAGTTGTTGAAATTGATGAATTTATAACCATATTAAAAACAATAGTCACAAAAGTTTAAGTGAGAAAGAAATGTCAATTACAGTTACTGAAAACGCAGCAAAACAAATTGAAAAACAACTACAAGCAAGAGGAAAAGGAATAGGTTTATCGCTAGGTATTAAAAAGTCTGGCTGCTCTGGGTTTTCATATGTTTTGGATTATGCAGATAAAAAAGCTGAAAATGAAACTGTTTTTGAGCAGTTTGGTGTAAAAGTGCTAGTTAAAGAAGACGATTTAGACAAGCTTGACGGTATAGAGCTGGATTATGCTAAAGAAGGCATAAATGAAGCATTTAAGTTTAGAAACCCAAATGCAACGGGTGAATGTGGTTGTGGTAAAAGTTTTTCAGTTTAATCTTTTAAATAGTAATATTCCATTTTGGTAAAAGGAAATGTAGAGGTTAACTATCAGACCTCACCACGTTGTATCATGGTTTTTTAAAAGACTAGCCTGAAACATATCAGATGATTTTATAAATTTATTTCTATACCGACATTTTATTGCTCTACAAAGTGTTCAGACCTTTAGTTATCGCTTAAAGATACATGCCTTTGATTGATCCTTTAATGGTTTTTATCATGTCGCTCGTTTTGCTCTTGTTACTCGTAAAACTATCAGTGAATTCAGCTCCATTGTCCGTTAATATTTAGTAAATATAAAAAGAAAAGTAGCTTTTACATTCATTCAAAAAAACACTACATTAGCTGTCCTTTATTTTTTAAAAACTAGGTGCATTGTGGTGAAACTATATAAAGTAAGAGCAATTATTTGACGAATTTATTAGAATATTTAGCTATTTATTATTTTTTCTTTGCATAAATTACTCCAATCGCTAAAATATGAGATATTATTTATCAATTGGAAAACCTTATGTCAGTTACTCACATTTCTGCAAAGGAATTACAAAAAAAACTACAAGAAGATGTTGTTCCACCACTTTTATTAGACGTGAGGGAGCCTCAAGAATTTGATTTTTCTCATATTAAAGGAAGTCTGCTCATTCCTTTGGATCAAATACCTAAGAGAATGAATGAAATAAATTCCAGTAGGGGGTGTGTTGTTATTTGTCATGTGGGTGTCAGAAGCCACCAAGTTGCGGCTTATTTGGATCACTATGGTTTTAGCAATATATATAATTTACGTGGCGGTATTGATGCTTGGTCTTTAGAGTGTGATCAATCTGTTTTACGATACTAATAATAATTAAAAGTATGTTTTTAAAAGAATTTTATTCAGGGACTAATGATTGTATTAATATTACCGCTGAACAAGGTAGTTTATTCGCAAAAGAAATAGCAAACGATTTTAATCCTTTACATGACATTGATTCTAAAAGATTTTGTGTGCCTGGTGATTTGTTGTTTTCTATTGTTTTAGAAAAATATGGGGTGAGTAGTAAGATGGATTTTACCTTTTCAGGGATGCTAGGTCATGGTGTTGCTTTGAGTTTTCCTGAGACACAGGAGGACTATTTTGAAGTAGAGGGGAGTAATAATAAAACTATTCTTAAGGTAAATCGGAGTGGAGAAATCAATAATGATAAATCTTTGATTAATGAGTTAGTCCGTAATTATGTTTCTTTTTCAGGTCAAAACTTCCCATATATTCTAGTTCCATTAATGGCAAAGAAAAAGGTTATGATTAACTTAACAAGACCTCTTGTAATGTATGACAGTATGTCCTTAGAATTTGATAGGTTGGACTTTGTTGACCCAAAAGTGGAGATGTTAGAACCAGAGTTAAATGTTAATGGTAAACGAGGCAATGCGTTTTTTCATTTTCAAATTAAATCTGGTGATAATGTTGTAGGGAAAGGGTTTAAAAAAATCATTATCAGCGGAATGCGTGAATACGAAGAAGAGCCAATGCAAGCATTTGTAGATAATTATTTAGCCAGTAAGGAAGCTTATTTAAATTCGCGAGGAATAAAGCTTTAATTTGGTCTGTATTTACAATAATACATTTCTTTTTGATTAATAATTCTTTATTTTAAAAAACTATTAAGAATAAATTCGGCGACTAATGTAGGGCTATTTAATTCTAAAACGGGTGGTGTTTTTAATAAAAGAATTTGCTCGGTGCTTAATTTAGAATTGTGAGTTGTTATTATGATTTCTGCATCACTTGCAATAGCAATTATATTCGGATCTTTTGGAAAAATAAGAGTTTCTTTTAAAGACGGACGATGAAGTTCAATTTTAGGAAATTCTTCTGCTTTAAACCCTTCTACGAGAATTAGGTCCAACTCAGAATTATCAAAAAATTTTAGTTGATCCTGTAATCTAGGGCATGAAATATCATCAAACTCCGTGATCATAGCGCGTCTTTTGTTTGAGATCAACATTATGGGGGATGCCCCAGCTTTTCTCAATTGATAGCTATCTTTTCCAGGCTTGTCTATTTCAAAATCATGGTGGCTATGCTTAACCAATCCAATCCGTAAACCCGAATTTTTCAATAGTGGAATCAGTTTTGTGAGCAAAGTAGTTTTACCTGTCCCACTTGCAGCAGCAAATCCTAAAATAGGAGTCGTGTTTTTTATCATTATTTGTTGTTCTTTTAATTATAGAAGCCTTAATATTCTAAGGTATTATTGAATCAAACAAAATCAGTTATACTCAGCCATTTACAAAATTGATTATAAGGGGCCTTCATTGATCAGGTTATTATTGTTATTTGTGATTATATGTTTGGTTTTTTGGGGGATTAGGAAATTATTAACGCTCAAAACAGAGGAAAAACCTAGTGACTTTATAAAATTAAATTCCATATTATTTATAACGACTATAATTTTATTTGCTGTAAGTGGAAAATTAAATTGGTTATTTGCTCTGCTGGGGATCTTTGTTGCATTTATTATGAAGATGCTTCCTTATATTATGCGTTATATTCCTCAGCTACATGGTTTGTGGCAGGTATTTAATAGGAATAAACATCAATCGTCTAACTCAAATAGTCGAAAATATACCGGAAGAATGACAAAAGATGAGGCGTTTGATATTTTGGGGATAACACCTTCTGCTTCAAAGAAACAAATCATTATGGCTCATCGAAAACTAATGTTAAAGATGCATCCAGACAGAGGAGGGTCTGATTATCTCGCTGCAAAAATTAATCTGGCAAAAAAAACACTATTAGATTAGAAGAAAAGAGATAATGAGATTTGGCACAGTTATTTAATAATATTGGCAGAGCATCGTTTTTATACTTTACGCGGACTATTGATGTGGAATTTATAGCGAGTTGAATTTTAGTGATAGCAACATAGCCTATCCGTAAAAATCGGCCAATAAAACCCATAATTGTGATCGTGTAAAGATATTCACTCTATAAAAAGGTTTGATCAGTTGGTAATAGACAGACTACAAATAAATAATAGGCCTGATAAGGGAGAAAGGCTTATTTTATCAATAATGTTATTTCTAGCGATAAGCTTGTGTAGTATTAGTTGCACGGCGACTAAAAACTACGCCCCAGTCAGGTCTTCTTCAGAGAGTTTAAGTAAAGTATATGACCAAGACTATAAAGTTGCACCGCAAGATTATAATGTAGTAGGACAATATTATATTGTTAAACGTGGAGATACTTTATATTCCATTAGTTCTCGATTTAAATTAAGTTATCAACAGCTAGCAGTCTTCAATAAAATCCCCCCACCTTATATTTTAAAAATAGGGCAACGGATAAGGTTAAATAAGTCTAAAAAAGGTTCTAATAAACAGTTAGTAAGAAGAAATGCTTCTGTAACTCTGAGCAAAAAGAGAGATTCATCACAGAACCTATCAAGAGTTGAGAGAAGTTCATCACAAATAAAGTCAACAAATTCAAACGATAATAAAAAAGTGTTAAAGTTTGTTTGGCAGTGGCCTGTTATTGGAAAAGTAATTAAAAATTTTTCCCAAACAGGTAATACAGGAATAGATATTAACGGAAAGGCAGGACAAAAAGTCAGGTCTTCTGCTTCAGGAAAAGTTGTATATAGTGGCTCGGGTCTTAAGACTTATGGTAATTTAATTATCATTAAACATAATTATTTGTACTTAAGTGCTTATGCAAACAACTCTAAGCTATTTGTTGAAGAAGGACAGGATGTTAAAAAAGGACAGGTTATTGCTGAAATGGGAGGAGTAGGGCTTAAAAAAGCTTTGTTACATTTCGAAATTAGAAAAAATGGAACTCCTGTAGATCCATTTAAGTATTTACCAAAAAAATAATTTAATGGCTTTTTGCCACCTGACTTGGATGAATGATTATGACTGAAACACTTTTAGATACAGATACGCAAAATGATATTCAAATTACAAGTGATAATGATAGTGTTATTTTCGATTATGGAAGTAGTTCTTCAATATCGGAAGAGCCTGTATTAGATACAGTTATTGTTGAAGAGGAAGAGGCGAAAAACACACCAGCAGTAGATGCAACCAGAGTTTATTTTAATGAACTGGGCAAATCTAAATTGTTAACTGCTGATGAAGAAAAAATTTATGGTAAACGTGTTTTAAAGGGAGATGAAGAAGCACGTAGAATTATGATTGAAAGCAACTTACGTTTGGTTGTCAAAATTTCTCGTCGATATTTAAACCGTGGTTTACCACTTTTAGATTTAATTGAAGAAGGTAATTTAGGTTTGATTAGAGCAGTTGAAAAATTTGATCCTGACAGAGGTTTTCGTTTTTCAACTTACGCAACCTGGTGGATTAGACAGACTATTGAACGCGCAATAATGAATCAAACAAGAACGATTCGTTTACCTATTCATGTTGTAAAAGAAATGAATGTGTATATTAAAGCGCAGAGGCTTTTAACACAAACTTTAGACCATGAACCTACTGCTGAAGATATTGCTGATTATTTAGATAAGCCAGTAAAAACTGTTTCGAAAATGCTGAAACTAAATGAGCGTGTTTCCTCTGTTGATGTCCCTATGGGGAAAGAAAATGATAAGCCCTTAGTTGACTCTATTTCAGATGATGATAGGCATTCACCTGAAGAACAGCTACAAGAAGACAATATAAAAGAAAATATTACTGAATGGGTCTATCAATTAGCTGATAAACAAAGGGAGGTTATTTGTAGACGTTATGGATTATGTGGTTATGAAAATTCTACATTAGAACAAGTAGCTCAAGAACTGGGAGTCACTAGAGAGCGTGTTAGACAAATACAAATGGATGGTTTAAAGAGATTAAAAGAAATTTTAGAAGTAGGTGGTTTTTCATTTGAAGCAATTTTTCAATAAAACAGACAGTTTTTGATATTTATTAATTATGCAATATATTAAGGTTAAAAATAAAACAGACTTTTGTCTGCTCCTCATAAATTGACAGTGTTTTATTGTTATTTGATAGCGGGCAGATGCCCGCTTTAAAATAGGCTTCAATTATTGTTGATGAGGATAAATTTTTTTTTTCTAAAATAAATTATACAAAGAGAAATTGTTGCGCCAATGGTGTCAGCAAGCCAGTCTAAAAAATCAGCATCCCGTCCTGGGACAAAAGATTGGTGCCACTCATCTGTCAGACCATATAAACTACAAAAACTTAAGCTGAGAAAGCTTACTATTAGTGGATTTAGAAAAATACCATTAAAAAATCGCCAAGCTAAGATCCCCATAATGAAATATGCACCCATATGATGAATTTTATCTTGATGACTAAAAAGCATAGGGGTTGGAATGGTATTTCTTGAAGAAAGCCAGTAAATAAAACTGCAATATATTATTAAAAAGGTTACATTTACAAATTTAAGCATCTTTATTTTTGAAAGTGGAAAATATTTTTACTATTGCTGAGTTGTGTTTGCATCATTCAGACATTACCCAAAAGGTTGAAGAAACTCATCGAGCCAGAAAGCTTTTTGAAAACGAAATGTTGTCTTTCGAATCCTTGTCTCCCGCATTACCCATCACTAAAACAAAGTTTCCAGATAAACCTAAGTTATTAAACCCAAGAGATATGCCGAGACGAAGAATAAACTCTTCTGAGGGAAAACGTGCATTTTTTCATGCTTTAGCTCATATTGAATTTATTGCTATTTCTTTAGCCTGGGATATTTTGTATCGATTTAGAGGTTTGCCAGAAAAATTTTATCAAGATTGGTTACAAGTTGCAGATGAAGAAGCACAGCATTTTACGCTAATTAAAGATCATTTGTTAGAAATGGATGTAAATTATGGTGATCTACCAGCTCATCATGGGTTATGGGAACATGCAGAAGATACGCAAGGTGATGTATTGGCAAGACTGGCAATAGTACCACGATGTATGGAAGCTCGAGGTTTAGATATAACGCCACAAATGATCAATAAATTTAAGGCAAAAGAGGATCAAAAAAGTGTAAAACTATTAACACGCATCTTAGATGACGAAGTAGGACATGTAAAAATAGGTTCTTACTGGTTTAAGAAAATCTGTGAGCAAAATGGTTTTAATCATGAAGAAAAGTATAAAGAATTAATTACTAAATTTTTTAAAGGGAAACCAAAAGGCCCTTTTAACAGAGAATTGCGTATAATTGCAGGTTTTACAACTGCTGAAATTAATTGGCTGGAAGAGAGAGCATGAGTAAACAAAATTTAGAATTTCCATTTTTTGCTCTAGGGTTTAGAGCATTTTTTGTTCTAGCAGGCGTATTTGCACTGCTTTCTATTGTTTTGTGGAGATCCATTTTTAATGGAACATTGATGGTGGATATATACTACCCCAATATCTATTGGCATGGACATGAAATGTTATTAGGTTATTCAGTGGCTGTTATTGCTGGTTTTTTATTGACGGCAGTAAAAAACTGGACAGGTGTTCAAACTTTGCAGGGTGGTAAACTGGCTGCCCTCTGTATGTTATGGGTTTATGGTCGATTAGTGCCTTTTTATTCAGGAGTTATTCCTGATGAATTGATTGCGCTCATAGATTTTTCATTTTTACCTACCTTGGCATTTTTTCTAGCCAAACCAATTCTTAAAGCTGGAAATTTGAGAAATTTGTTTTTTGTCGGGTTATTGTTATTAATGGCAGTAGGGAATGGATTGATTCATGCGGAAATTTTAGATTTTAGTGAAAATTCGGCAGAAACAGGGCTTGACTTAGTTATAGCGATTGTCATTATGATAATTCTTACTATTGCAGGCAGAGTCTTTCCTTTTTTTACAGAAAAAGGTTTAAAAGGTGTGATTGCAATCCGTAATCCTTTGTTAGATGTTTTATCCATAGTCAGTAGTGCAGTCGTTTTTTTATTACTTATTTTTGATATAAACGGTTGGGTTTTAACCTTGAGTTCTATTTTAGCGCTTATTGCCAATATTCAACGGGTGTCTGGTTGGTATATTCAAAAAATATGGTATGTGCCTTTATTATGGGTACTTTATATGGGCTACGGATGGATTATGTTAGGATTTGTTTTTGTTGCTTTATCATCACTTTCAATCATTCCAGCTTCTTTGGCAACCCATGCATTTACTGTGGGTGGAATAGGTGTGTTAACGCTAGGAATGATGGCAAGAGTTTCTTTAGGACATACGGGAAGAGTTTTAAAAGCATCAAATACAATTGCTATAGCTTTCGTATTGATTAATTTAGCTGCTTTATTCAGAGTATTAATGCCAGCGGTTATGCCTAATGGTTATACTGGTTTTTTGATGATTTCAACTTATTGTTGGTTAGCTGCATTTTCATTGTTTATTTATGTGTATTCACCTATTTTAAGTATGGCTAGAATTGATGGTAAGGCAGGGTAAAAAAAACTAGGTAATGCAAAATATTATTTATAGAGAAAAGAAGTTGTTTTCCTTATGAAGGTAATATTGAGATTCGAAACAAGAGGGCGAGTGATTGAGTTTTATTTATAGAGGTGTTAAAGCTTTTACCAAACGTACGTGTAAGCAAATGATCTAATATGTTGTCTGAAGAGAATGTGAGGTCTATTTATAATCATATATCTCGTTATATTTAGAATAACATATGATCAACTCATTTTTTAAAATTGACGTGTTTTGACACGCAAAAGTGGCACTTATTTTTCTACAAAAAATAAGTGCCACTAGAAAGCCAGGGTATCTTCTATTTATTTTGTTCCATAGAGTTTATAAAATTGTTCGCTTCATCAATTGATGATTCCATTGCATCAATCAGTGAAGAAACATCCGATTGTATACCGCTTAGTTCATTTTTAAGAGAGGAAATCGCACGAGCATTAAGGTTATGCTTTAAATATAAAACCTGATCTTTAAAAACGGTTAAAACAGGGTCTAATTTGGATTCTGCCGATTCCATTGCATTTAATAACTGCCTGTATTGACGTTTGGTTTCAGATAACTGAGTTTTACTGCTACGTTTTAGCGATGCGCTACTAAACTCTTCAATTTCTTCCTCCCACTCTTCAAACAAAGCACCAGAAACGTCTTTAATATCATCAATACGTTTTCGAACAGTCTCTGCTTGATCTACACTCGCTTCGTATTCGTCATTAAGCTGATTATAGACTACTTCTAAATCACCACCATTAAAATTAGTAACCGCAGTAAATTGTTCAAGTGCTGTTTTAAACTGTTCTTTAGTTTCTTCTTGAGTGTCGCGAGCCTTCTCAACACGATGAACCATAAGTTCTCGCTTGGGGATTCCTGCTGACTCTAAAGCACCATAATACATGCTCGAACACGCAGTTAAAGATAAAAGTAAAACTACAAAAATAGGGCGTAAAATGTAAGTCATTATTATTCCTTTTGAAATTGATATAGCTATTATATTAGAAACACTCGGAAATATGTAATCAGTTATAATTTATAGATATTTTATCTAACTAAACTATTTGTAATATGTCTGATTTACTTTTAGAAAGAAAGCGAAAGTTTATTTCAAAATTTGTATTTTAAAGTCCTTATGAAGTGATTCCCAGTGTTTTCTGAGGGCTTCTTTGTGTTCTTCAGCCATAGGAAGCTCTTCTAGCGCGTTTGGCCACAAAGCGCGAGCTTGCTCAATGGTTCTTCTAGGAAGGGCTTAATCGCTCTCCATGGAATGTCTGACTTGTTAGACCATGCCTCAAAATGAGACATGTTGGCTTCATACCATTTCTTGGTTTTCCCCATATTTAATGCAACTTCTTTTTCATCACCCATATATACGCGTGTCATTACAATATCATATGCAGGGGAAAGCTCTGGCGTTATTTGATCTTGATATAACAAGCTCCAATTTTTGAGGTGAGCATCCCCATTGGCAAGCAAAATATTAATGAGTAGGCGTTTTGCGAATTGCTGTGCATTGACGAGCCCGTCACCCGTATATTGATAGATGATTTTTCCAATTTGCTCATAATTGGCAGAGTTATACTTTTCATGTGGGTACTTTATAAGGACTTGGGCAAAATCTTCCATATGAATACGTTGTGAGTCTGCGCGATCAAACCGTCGAATAGCGAAGGCATATTTTTCTTTAGGAAGATTAATGGGTGGAAGGTTATCAAGCATACTCAGCTCTATTAATCGAATATCAGGAATGTTGATACCTGCTAGTCGCGCAAGAGTCATAGCCGTGTATTCATTTAAGGGCACATGCTTATGCTTTGTGGACGGTGTTTTGATGATCCAGTCACCCAATTCCCCTGATCTGGAAACGTGATAACGACCATCCATTTCCTTCATGGAGAATTTCATTTGAACACCCGCAAGAGAAAACTTGTTTTCTGAACTGAGGTTCTCAATTTTAATGGCTTGTATTCCGCCATATTTAGCGAAGAGATGGTGTGGTATTTCGTCTGGCAACATGGGCGATGCAATTAATGCCCCAGGCAAGTCTTGACCAAGATGTGATAACAGCTGAAATTCATTATCGGGGTGTGTCTTTAGCCCTTGAGCAAGTAGCTCTCTCAGAGCACCTTCGGGTAGTAGGTTTGAAAGAATAGGGTGCAGTCGTTGGTTTCTCGCCCATGGTTCAGAAATATGTTTATCGACATTGGGAAAATCAGGGTGAGTTGTTAGACTAAAAGTGGGGCGGTCAGTATCCGCAATAAACTCTTCTGCAAAAGTGAGCACATTGCGCCCATTTTGAAACCCAGCCAAATAGCCGACAAGCCTGTCATGCAGAGTTAGTTTTAAAACTTGTACCTGGTTATTGTCTGGCATCATTAATCCTCTAATAAATCTTTCCAAGGATTACTTTCTTGTCTGACGTGTTCTTGCGGTAGAGTTGGATGCGCGGGCACGTTGTCCAAGATATTTTTAATGGTTCTTACTTTATCTTTAGGGATGAGCATAAGCTCCATCTTCAACCCTTTGGCAATTAATGCCAGTGTATCAAGTCTAGGGTTTCCCTTAGATTCTAATCTTTGGTATTGTTGTCTCGCCATTCCAATGAGGTTAGCCAACTCTTCTTGGTTGAAGCCAAGCTCTTTGCGTCGCTTTTTTATTTGATCGTGTAAACGGTTCATTTTACTTCCTAAAGAAACCTAACTGTTTCTATTTTCTTCATAGAAATATATTAGTTGCTTTTAAGTTATTAAGCAATAAAAAAGTTGCTATAATGGTTTTTGAGGGTAGCTCATGACAAAAGCAATGTATCTGTTGTTATTGAATCAAAAAGATCAGTAGATGAAAAGTATATAACTTTCGTTAGAAAGTCATGGTGTATTGTTCTAGGAGGCTGTCCGAGAATAGAAACCGTAGCGAGGGAAAGGCATTTTGAGTCAGATTTTTCGTTCATTTGAGGCTAATAATGGATTATTTAACGAAAATGAACGAAGAATCTGGCCAAAATAGCTTTTCCGCAGTAGGTTTTTCTATTCTCGGACAGCCTCCTAGGGTGGATAAAGATATGAGTACCAAATTATTGACCTTGAAAGAAGGCGGGTAATATCTCAAGATGACAAAGAAAAATGTATGTCATTTGGTGGTTGAAGGTAAACTGCTAGGCTTTAAAGCGGGTGGTAGCTGGCGATTTAAAGAATTAGATATTGAAAATTGGATAGAAGAACAAAAATAATCAAAAATGAGGGATAGCAAGTGGCATATAAATTAACTCTGGCGCGCTTAGAAAGTCTGTTGCTGACAGCATGTGATGACCTACGTGGCAGCATGGATGCCACTGAATACAAAGAGTATATATTTGGTATGTTGTTTCTCAAACGTGCCAGTGATCTGTTTGATCAGCGCCAAGCTGAAATGAAGGTGGATCTAGCCGCTCAAGGTATGTCACCTGAAGATATAGATGATGCTTTAAATGATCCAGATAATTATTCTGGTAAGTATTTTTTTGTTCCAGAACGGGCACGTTGGAATCAAGCCTGGGATGAAGAAGTAACCGAAAATGGCGAAACAAAAACCGTTCATCACCCAGCATTAAAACACGTAAAAGAAAACGTGGGTACAAACCTAAATAAAGCATTAGAAGCGATTGAAGATACGTAAGCGGCTGTCGCTACCACTTAGCTTTTTTAGGCAATTTCTGCTTTATCGCATCTAAGTCATCAGGTGCCAAAGGCAGCAATTCATCAATACGACAGTTGGGCCAGCCAGGCAATTTTTCCAGGG
>JAKIVF010000203.1 GCA_021647145.1 Methylococcaceae bacterium
TGATTCATGTGCGTCCTATTTGAGTTTTTAGATGATTTCAAGTCAACTTATATTATACTCTTTTAGGGCGCTATTTTCTTTGTTAATCAATGACTTGCTTTCTTATTTGAACTCCGAAACTTTAGTTTTTTAGATCTGGTTTTTTTCCAGGCTTCAATATGCCGCGTATCTATTTTGTGATGGTTTCCAGGCTTCCATAGATTAGAAGGTACTTTAGTTTCAGATACGTCTAGTTTTCCTTTACATTCATCAACAGAAAGCCATGTCATAGCATATAATGAACATGTATTACGCCCTCCTTGCCTTGTTTGTTCAATAAACCCTTTTGCCAACAATTCCTTTAAGGCTTTATCCACGCTACCTTGTGACCTCCACCCGTAAAGCTTTGTAATCTTTGGCGCGGCTGAAAAATCACCATTATTTATCCCGTTATATTGAGAGCATAAATTGTCCAAAAGATGTGCAGCCATGTGACTTAAAGTGGATGCAGGGGATGGTTTACCATTTACAAAATCAGGCCTGAATATATGATGTGGCTTTGCAGTAAATCCACGTCCGGAACTTCTACCTTTTGCTTTTTCATAGGACTTTGACACTGTAAATTTATGCGTAAACCTGAACGATTACAGCCGTTCAGATTTGAACATTTTTTTTGCAATTTCTAGGTGCTCGGGTAAAAGTTGATAGACTCCTGGCCTACATTTTTTACCATCCCTATCTAACATTTCAACTCTTTCACACTCCCATTTCCATCCGTTTCGTTTCAATCTGGCCATTAATTCCGGAACATTCTCTTGTCCCGCAATTTCACGCATTTTATGAGTTGAAACAGCGTCATATTTCACAAAAGCTTGAATGGCCCTACCTTGACGTTTAGAGTTAATTTTAGGAATCATGATAAACTCCTGTATTTTGCGCTTCCAACCAAGCAAAGAATTTCTTCTCATGTATTAAAACGCGTCGGCCATTACGCACTACCGCGCCTGATTTAGCTAGGCCGTTGATTTTTTCATGAAAAATATTATGCCGAACACCTCCTTCTGTGAATGCCTGATGACGTTCACAAAATTGCTTAACAGTAAAATAGACCCAGACTGCATCAATTTTTGCTTGATCGTGTGCTCGAAGTTCAGCTTTTTCCCTATCTGAATTTTGTCCTTTTAATTTTTGCTCAGATAGTTTTCTTGTGTGAAGTTTTGCGTCTTCATTTGCTTTTTTTATAGGATTCATAATAACCACTATTGTTGTTAAACAAGTTTTTTCTTCATCATTGCTGATGAATTGTGGTCGATTATCCTGATCGAAATCCCGTCTATCGCTTAATGTGGTTAGACGGGATAGTATGCGGGATTATTTTTGGACGTTAATACTCGAAAGCATGTTGGCTACTGTTTTCTTTGTAGTATCGTGTAGTTTACCCTTAGTGTCCACCCAAGTTAAAACATCATCAGTAAAATCTTGAATATGGCCGGTTGTATCTCCATCCTTCAGAAAATACTCCCAAAGCTCGTCCAAGGTTGGCTTACAATCAAAAGAATCAATAGCTTCCAAAACAGCACGTTTTAAGTTTGTTTTTCTTTTCTTTTTAATAGATGTAATCTCATCTTTGGTATCATCTTCGCCACCGTACGTATATATATGTTCTTCATGCGCATCCACCGAAGATTTTCCTCCATCATTAAACCATTTCGATAACAGTACACCCTTCTCTAAAGGCCATTGATTACGTGATTCTAAATATTGCTGAACTACATCTTTAGTTAATATCGCCTCAAAACCAGTAATAGGTTTTTTTGTAAAAAATAATGCTTCATTGTCTACAACTGTAAGTTTCCCATTTATCATTTTTATAATCGGTTTTGTTGGAGCATCTTCTAATGGTTTCTTTTCTAGTCCAGGCGAAGGCGAACCCTCGCATACAATATATAAATCCTGACAACCAGCACGTAGCTTCTTCATTAAAAAATTGATTTTGTCTACATCTGGATCTTTATGCATCAAACAAGCAACTTCCCAAATTGCCAGCTCATTAACTTCATCAAGATTTTTTTCTTTTGCTTTGATCCACAGCTGCTCCACCCTGCCATAAAGTATATCTTTTTCATCTACTGTATTCATATCAAGCCCCAAATATTTTTGCATTCATTGACTCAACTACTGAACTAACATGGCCATCTGAAAGATGGGCATAACGCTAGACCATTTGTAGTGTTTTTTGCCCCAAAACTTCAGCAATTTCAGAAAGTGACGCTCCATTCATAGCCAAATAAGAAGCTGTACAATGCCTCAAATCATGCCATCTAAAGTTTTCTATCTCTGCTGTTTTTAACGCAGTAGCCCAGGAGCGTTTAAAACTAATCGGTTTATGTGGATCTTTTTGACTTGGGAATAATAATTGTGTATCTAATCTCCTTACTTTGGCATGTTCCTTTAATAAGGTTAAAGCAAGTCCAGACAAAGGAACTCGTCGCTTTGATTTATTTTTTGTTTTATGCAAGATAATTGCAGACTCATCAAGATGAACCACTCCCCATGCTGTTTCTTCAGGTGGAGTGGCGGGAGCCTTCCAATATAGGTTCATCAATTCACTTTGCCTCATACCTGTGCTTATTGCCAGAATAACGCCAAGATAAAGCCATTCTTGTTCTGAATTCTTACAAGCTTCAAGTAACCTGGCTCGTTCATCATCATCTAAAAATCGAACTCTACCCGCTGGCAATGAAGGTAATTCAACACGCCCATCTCTTAATGGTGATTGTTCAATCCACGCCCAATCATTAACACAAGCTTTTAGAACATTGTTAGCTACTAGAAAATATCGCTTAATAGTATCGGATGATAAAGTATTACCTTTGCGGCTTCTGCTGGGAGTTTTGAGTAACTTGTCTCTACACTCTGCAAATATGGCAGGTGTTAAGTCGCTCATTAAGCAATAACCAAGATTATCGCGCCACCATGCCAGAATAGGTCGTCTATTGCGCTGTTCTTTAGTTGAAAACCGAATAGGCACTATATTAGCTTCATACTTTTCTATTGCATCAGCAAACGTGTGTCGTTTTGCTTCTGCAGTTTTAAAGTGACGATTTTCTCTGAGCGCACTTTCGGTTGATGCTGACCATTTTTTTGCATCGGTTAGTCTGTCAAAACTGGCTGTTTGTACCGGATAACCTTTTAGCCTGACTTTTACCCTATAAGTGGTTTTACCGTCTTGAGTTATACGTTTTTCAATTGCCGCCATGTTTACCTCCTTCAGTATTTTCCAATTAACAAATGAGTCTGAACAGTCCTTATTATTCCAGCCCTAAAAATCAGGCTTTTTTCTGTTCATATATTTGTTTAAATAATTGCTTTTTAGCAAGGTTCATTTTATCTGC
>JAKIVF010000061.1 GCA_021647145.1 Methylococcaceae bacterium
TGTATGCATTTCAGAAAACCTGTATTTTTCAACATGCCTTCAGTCACACCACTAGAGTTTTTAATAGCAGCCTCTCCTTTCATTAGTCGTTCCATATATCTCGCCAACAAATCCACTTCAAGATTTACTTTTGTCCCCACACTTAATTCACTTAATGTTGTTTCTAATAATGTATGGGGAACTATATTGACACAAAATTGAACACCATTCACTTTATTTACTGTCAAACTCACACCATCAATACAAATTGAACCCTTTTCTGCAATATATTTTGCCAAATCATCAGGCGCTTGAAATGTATAACGAAATGATCGACCATCTTTATCTTTAGACACCACTAAACCTAGTCCATCAACATGCCCACTGACTATATGCCCACCCAGCCTTGTAGTCGGTAATAATGCTAATTCTAGGTTAACCCCAGACCCTACAGATATTGACTTTAAAGTGGTACGGAATATTGTTTCATTTGAAACATCTGCATAAAAAAAATTATCGCCTAATTCTACTGCAGTTAGGCAAATCCCACTCACAGAAATACTATCACCTAAGTTAGCTTGCTCCATAGAGAGCTTTCCTGTCTCTATTTTCAACCGAAAATCTCCCTCTTGTGGTTGAATGACTGCTACTTTACCTATTGCTAAAATAATTCCTGTAAACATTTTATTCTATTAACTATTAAAAACCAGCCTTAAATCAGGCCCTACTTGACGAACATTTGTTATCTTTAATTGTTTTTTATCATCCATTGTTTGCATTTCTGGCAAGTGAAATAAACCACGTCCTTGATTACCTAAAATACAGGGAGCCATATAAACAACCCATTCATCAACTAAATCTTGCTTTAGTAATGCGCCATTTAAAATTGCCCCCGCTTCGACTAACACAGTATTAATTTGTTTCTCTCCTAAAAAAACCATCACTGCTTCTAAATCCAGACGACGCTCATTATTCTTAATCTGAAAGACTTGAAAGCCAGCAGCTTCTAACTCTATGATTTTTTTCTCATCATCACTCGTCGTTAAAATCCAGCTTTCCCCAGCTAACGTTAGCATTTTAGCTGTCAAAGGCATCTGTAATAACGAATCAAGTACCACTCTAACCGGTTGTTTAACCTCGATATCAAGACGAACATTCAAGGAAGGGTCGTCAGCTAAAACAGTGTTAATTCCCGTCAATACTGCGGAACTTTTCGCTCTCAAACTTTGCACGTCCCTTCGAGACTGTGATGATGTAATCCACTGGCTGTCCCCTGAAGCCATTGCTGTTCGACCATCTAAACTCATTCCTAATTTACTACGCACAAATGGCAGCCCTGTTGTCATTCGCTTTATATACCCCTGATTTAAAGCTTCTGCATCTTGCTGTAAAACGCCACATTCAACGATTAAACCAGCTTCTTGCATTTTTTTTATTCCTTTCCCTCCAACTAGAGGATTTGGGTCTTGCATAGCAACAACAACACGCTTTATACCCGCGGCTACCAACGCTTCGCAACATGGCCCTGTTTTTCCATAATGACTACAAGGCTCTAAAGTAACGTATGCAGTAGCACCTTTTACGTTAGCAACTTGTTTTAAAGCATCCACCTCAGCATGATCACTTCCTGCCTTAACATGCCAGCCTTTAGCAATAACTTCTCCATTTAAAACCAAAAGACAACCAACACTGGGGTTTGGGTCTGTTGTAAAACATCCTTTTTTTGCTATTTTTATGGCTGTTGCCATAAAAATAGCATCTTGATTTAAACTCATTTTTTCTTTAGACGTTCAATCATTTCGGTAAATTCATCAAGATCTTGAAAACTTCGATACACTGAAGCAAAACGAACATAAGCCACATGATCAAGAGAGCTAAGTTCTTTCATCACTAATTCTCCCAGCTCACCCGCTTTAATTTCACGGTCTCCTCGTGCGGTCATTGCCTTTTTAATACGGCTCACTGCCGCCTCAACATCTTCACTTTTAACCGGTCGTTTTTCTAATGATCTCTGCATCCCGGCTCGAAGTTTTATTTCATCAAAACTTTCTCTAGCGCCATCTCGCTTAATAATTTTTGGTAATGTTAATTCAGCAATTTCATAAGTTGTAAATCGTTCTTTACAAGACAAACATTCACGTCGACGTCTAACTTGATCCCCTTCACTCGCCAATCGAGAATCAATTACTCGAGTATCTTGAGCAGCACAAAAGGGACAACGCATAATTTCACCTAATTCTTTCAAAGACAATAAAGACTGCCATTCAACAACAATACAAATTATATTATACCAATTGCCACAATGATAATATAAACTGAAAATAGATAATTCTGTACTTCACTTAAAATTTCATCTATTCCAATAAATTTTATGAAAAAGCCCGAAGGCGTAATTAAGTACCACCTTAATCACCAAAACTCCCCTATTGATCAACGATTGGCTATTTCTGAAATAAATGCGTGGAGAACAATATTCTTTAAGCTTGGGCTTATTGGTCAATTCGCTGAAAGATATGAAGGTTATGGCTTTGGAAATATTAGCCAACGAGTCATATTAACAAACATGAATGAAGTTCAGTTTATTATTAGTGGCACTCAAACAGGGCATCTTGAATCGTTATCAAGACATCATTATTGCTCCATACATAAAGCATGTACCCAAGGCAACAAGATAAACTCCACCGGAGAAACTAAACCTTCTTCGGAAGCCTTAACTCATGCAAGTATTTATCAGCAAAGCAAAGGGATTCAGTCCGTTATACACATTCATTGTCCAAAAATATGGAATAATACACATCTGCTAAAAATACCCTATACTTCTAAAGATATTACTTATGGAACACCAGAAATGGCAGCTGAAGTTAAACGGCTATTTCAGTCCTCTATTAAAGAAAATACAGCTATTTTCAGTATGCTAGGTCATGAGGATGGCATTATTGCTTTTTCAGACTCAATGGAAAAAGCAGCAAATGCATTAATTAAATTATTCTCAAGTGCTATTAAACTTGAGCAAAACAAGCAACAAAGATAAAATATACCATCACATTATAATATACTAATAAATATGCTTGAAATTCTTATCTATACTACAAATATTTGCCCTTATTGCATCATGGCAAAAAGACTTTTAGACAAAAAAGGAGTCTCTTACTCAGAAATAAATGTTGATTCTAAACCTGAACTACGTCAAGAAATGATGGAAAAAACTCAACGAAGAACTGTTCCGCAAATATTTATTGGAGATTTTCACGTCGGTGGTTTCGATGATTTACATCTGCTTGAAAAGAGAAATGAACTAGATCCTTTGCTAGCCAACATTCAGTAACTTTTTCCTACCAAGTAAAACCAGAATCATTCACTTTTGAAGTATGAACAGCAGTATTCCACTGGTTTTTTACAATAGTATTAAAAGTCTATTCACCCAGCAACATAAAATCTAAGGTTTTTGAGTCATCTTCAAACCGAATAGTCAGACTATTAACTTATCCATCAAAATAAGTATTAGCTTTTGTTACTACTTTTACATTTTAAATATTATCTTAATAATTTTCTACAAACCATTCAAAAGGTCATTTTTAATATCTTCAACATTTTCCAATCCGACAGAAATTCTGACCAAGCTGTCTTTTATCCCCACTTCTGCTCTAACTTCAGGTGACAACCTACTATGTGTTGTCGTTGCTGGGTGAGTGATGGTCGATTTTACATCACCTAGGTTTGCAGTTATTGATATCATTTTTGTGGCATCTATCAATCTCCACGCATGCTCTTGACCTCCCGTCAATTCAAAACTCACAACACCCCCAAAATGACTTTGCTGTGTTTTTGCTAACTCGTGCTGAGCATGCGAATTCAATCCAGGATAGTGAACTTTTGCTACACCACTTTGCCTATCTAACCATTTTGCCAAATCAAAGGCACTATCACAATGAGCCTTCATGCGCACAGCCAAGGTTTCTAACCCTGATAAAAACACCCAAGCATTAAATGGGCTCATTGTTGCCCCCCCTGTTCTTAAATAAGGATAAATATTATTTTCAATAATCTCATCACTTGCTATCACTGCGCCACCAACGCATCGGCCCTGGCCATCAATATATTTAGTTGCTGAATGAACAACAATATCTGCTCCAAGTTCTAGCGGTTTCAACAACACAGGTGTACAAAAAACATTATCAACTATTAATAGACAGCCATGATTATGTGCTATTTCTGCAAGGACTTTAATATCTGCAATTTCTATCAAAGGGTTTGAAGGTGTTTCTAAAAAAAGAAACCGAGTATTTGGCTTTATTGCCGCTTCCCATGTAGCAAGACTTGTTAACTCAACAAAATCTGTTTCTACTCCAAATTTACTAAAATAATTTTGAAACAGTAAGACTGTATTTCCAAAAACACTACGAGAACAAACCACATGATCACCAGCTTTTAACAGCCCCATCCCTACAGCCATAATAGCAGCCATTCCAGATGAAAATGCAAGACACCGCTCGCCTTTTTCCATTAAAGCAAGACGTTGTTGAAATACGTCAACAGTAGGGTTGGTGAATCGGGAATATATATTACCTGGCTGTTTACCAGTAAATCTTAATGCGGCTTCCTCAGCACTTTTAAACACGTAACTGGAAGTAGCAAAAATGGGTATGCTATGTTCATCATGATGAGTACGATCATACCCAGCTCTAATCGCTTGTGTTTCTAAAGAGTAGTTATTCCAGTCAAAGTCAGTCATTTTTCAATCAATTGCATGTAGCCTAAATAAAATGGTGAAACAAATAATACTCTCTCATTTGGTGAGAGGTAGAAAACGTTCAACTGATTTATAGGCTTAGAGAAGAAGCTCTCAAAAAAAGTTGTGAGATATTGGTTGAAACTAGAAAAACCTATTAATCACCAAATTAACAGGGCCTACAAGAACCATGGGCTAGCTGATTTTTCTTGGTATAACACCATTTTAATAATGATTAAGAATGCTTCTAGTTAATTGATGAATAAAAAAATAATAAAGATGCCCTTAAGTGATTATAATCGAAAATAATATGACTTTTTTGCAGAAAAACCACAAATATTTGATGAGCCAATATTTACAAATACTTTATACACTATCAATTAACAAACTATCTAGAAAAAACCTGTATTACTCTGAATTATTTTCTATTTATCTCATCAACTGTATCTGTTTCTTTAGCCTTATTAAGGTTATTTTCTTTTTTTAGTTGAATCTATAGATTTATTCAATTCTAATTCAATCTCTTTCCGATGATTTTTCAACGTATGTACTGCATTAATAAAGTCTGTAGCTACAGCTTGGTCTTTAACATAAAGGCGATATAAAGCTCTATGATTATCACCCCAAATAGTTACAACCTTCCTTTTCCTTTTTTCATGTAAGTCAATTTTTTGAATATCATCAAAATAAATATAGGTCAGCGTAGATCTTACCCCACTGATAACCTTAAAATAATCAGGTTTAATTTCCACATATCTAACAATACGTTTAGGCACTTGATAACTTAGGGTTTCTTTAAGAACATTCATTGTTCTTGAAATATCTGGAAATACTTGAGGCTCATAAGGTATGTGAGTTGCAGGACATCCCATAAAGAATAAAAAACTAAAATAAACAAGTATTTTTATATTCATAATTTGCTCGATAGTATTTTTTATACAGCATTTTGCATATCAATAACACAATGTTCAGAGCTCCGGTTTTTTTGAGCCCCATCATTTCTCAACATATTTATACGATCTAAATAAGCGTCATCAATATCGTCTGTTATATATTCCTTATTAAAACAAGAAGTATCAAAATGTTTAATATTGACATTACCTTTTTGGACAGCATCTATCAAATCCTCTAGGTTCTGATAAATCATTTTATCTGCGCCAATCGCCACACCCACTTCTTCTTCCGTACGATTATGTGCAATGAGTTCTTCTACTGACGGCATATCAATGCCGTAGACATTGGGATATCTAACTGGAGGCGCTGCTGAGGCAAAATAAACTTTTTTTGCTCCCGCATCTCTAGCCATTTGAATAATCTGCTCAGACGTTGTTCCTCTAACAATTGAATCATCAACTAATAAAACATTTTTTCCTTCAAACTCTAAGTCAATCGCATTTAGCTTTTGCTTAACAGATTTTTTCCGCATTTGCTGGCCTGGCATAATAAAGGTTCTACCTATATATCGGTTTTTCATAAAACCTTCTCTAAATTTGACACCCAGTTTATAAGCCATTTGCAAAGCCGATGTTCTACTCGTATCCGGTATAGGAATAACAACATCAATATCATGCTCTGGCCACTCTTTTAGCACTTTTTCTGCTAGTTTTTCACCCATCCGTAATCTTGCTTTATAAACCGAAATATCATCAAGAATCGAATCTGATCTCGCAAAATAAACATATTCAAAAATGCATGGACAATGATCTACAATATCTGAACATTGTTTGGCATGAAATTTACCTGTTAGTTCAATAAAAACTGCTTCACCTGGCTTTATATCTCTAGTTAATTCAAAATCTAAAACTTTAAGTGCTACATTTTCAGAAGCAACCATATAGTCAGAACCTTCCTCTGTTTTTCTTTCTCCAAAGACCATCGGTCTAATTCCATGAGGGTCTCTAAAAGCCAAAACACCAAAGCCTGCAATCATAACTACCGCCGCATACGCTCCCCTGCAGCGCCTATGTACCGCTGACACAGCTTGAAACACATCATCTGCATCTATTCGTAACTTACCCAATTGTTGTAATTCATGAGCAAAAACATTCAACAAAATTTCAGAATCAGAATCTGTATTGATATGTCTTTGGTCATCCTTAAACAACTGCTTCTTTAATTCTTCGATATTCGTTAAATTACCATTATGTGCCAGAGTCAAACCAAAAGGGGAATTAACATAAAAAGGCTGCGCTTCAGAAGAACTAGAACAACCTGCAGTTGGGTAACGCACGTGGGCAATGCCCATCGTACCTTTCAACTTCATCATTTGTTCATTTGAAAAAACATCTCTTGTTAGGCCATTATCTTTGCGTAAGTAAAACCGACCTTCATCGCAAGTAACAATGCCAGCTGCATCTTGCCCCCGATGCTGTAAAACAGTGAGTGCATCATAAAGATCCTGATTTACATTATGATGAGAAACAATACCAGCAATACCACACATGTTTATATAATCCTGATTAAAAATTCATATAATTCGTCACACCTGACGGGAGATGATCATGAAACCAAACGGCCAATGATTGAAAGGGGGGAATTAGAGTTGATTCTTTCCACCACGGATCTTCTGGTAATGGTGTTAGTCCTGCCAACATGACAGCAATGGATATAACCACAAGCCCTCGTCCAATTCCAAAAATCATCCCTGCAAATCTATCAGATCCCGTTAACCCTGTCTTTTTTACCAGTTCGCTTAGCAGATAGTTAACCAAAGACCCTAAAATCAAAGTGATTATAAATAAAATACCAAATGCAGCTGAAACCCTTAAAGAAGGAACACTACTGATACCTTCTAAAAGCTGGGAAAACTCTTGACTAAAAGTCAATCCCACCCAAATGGCAAAAACCCAAATAATTAATGAAAAAGCTTCTTTAATAAATCCCCTAAAAAGTCCAATAATTGAAGAAATCAATATCACTCCAATAATGCTGTAATCTATCCAGATCATATTTCCACTAACCTCATGTGAGCAACATTTTATAAAGCCCTAGTTTTAATCTATACAACTAAAACCCTAAAAACAGTAAAACACCATTTCGACCAAGCGCTTAGGAAAAACCTATTCTGTTGAAAAAATAAGAATACCTTTCAACCCATTTAACTTTTGTATTTTTTGCTTCATACCCTCTGCTCTTTTTTTATTAAGCTCAGGACCAACCCTGACTCTATGTAACACTCCATTTTCACTTGAAATGCTTTTGATTGTCACGGGAAAACCTTGTTGTCTAATCTTATCTCGAAATGAAATCGCGTTATTTTCTTCGCCAAAAATACCCACTTGAACAAACCAACGACCCATTCCAGTTTTTGCTTGCTTTTTATTCGTTTCTGATTTTTTTAATGAATTCGTCTCAGGAAAACTAACATTTTCAATACTAGCTGAAGAATAGTCGGAATTATATTCATTAGAGATTTCTGGCTGATCAGGAATTGTTAGTTCACTTATCATTTTACCACTTTCATCAATAGGGTCATCAAAAATCATGGGCACAAATATGGCCGCTAATGCTGTAATAACAACAGCCCCTACTAATCGTTGCTTTAAATCTTGATCCATACTAAACCTCAATTAAACACATATTTTTCCAAAACAAATCAATTCAACTTCTTAAGAAAATATTCTGCGACCAAATAAAAAGAACCAAAAACTACAATTATATCCCCTGCTTCTGCACTCTCCTGAGCCGCCAGAAAGGATTCAGAAAAAGACCTATAACCAAAGCTTGCATTTTCAAGATTATTTTGTTCAAAACAATCTTTAACAGCTGCTTGGCTGGCAGCTCTAGGACTATTCAGGGGTGAGATAAACCAATGATTGATCACCGGACTGATGATTTCTATCACAGTTTTTATATCTTTATCTTTCATCATTGAAAAAACAGCATATATTTTTTTATCCGAATACATCTTCATCAAATACTCAACCAATACTCTAACAGCTTGAGGATTATGAGCTACATCCAGTAAGACAGGAATATCACCATCAATCAATTGAAATCGCCCTTTTAAATGAACGGTCTCCAACCCTTTATAAATAGAACCCTCACTCACTGGCAAAAAAGCTTCCATTTCAATTATTGCCATCAAAACTGCTGATGCATTTCGATATTGATGTTCCCCTTTTAATGCAGGTTCAGGTAGAGATAAATATTCCCTTTTTTTATTCGCACTGCAAAACCAGTCCCAATTATTCGTTTTATTCTGAAAGCTGAATTCTTTATTTATACGATATAAAGGTGTGTTTTTTTTAAGAGCACAACTTAATAATGCTTTTGGCGGATCTAAATCACCAATAACTGCGGGGACATCTGCTCTAAAAACACCTGCTTTTTCATAGGCTATAGCCTCTCTGGTTTCACCTAACCAATCAACATGATCAATACATATACTGGTAATTAAAACAGTATCTGCATTTATAATATTTACCGCATCCAATCTCCCGCCTAATCCAATCTCCAACAACTGAACATCTAAATCAGAACGCCAAAAAATATCTAGAGCCGCCAAAGTCCCAAACTCAAAATAACTGAGTGAGTCTTCGTTTCTAACCTCATCGATTCTATCAAAAGCTTGGCAAATCACATCATCATTTACAGATCGCCCATCAATTCTAATGCGCTCATTATATTTTAAAATATGGGGTGAGGTATAAGCACCAACGCGGTAGCCCTGAGCTCTATAAATAGACTCTAAAAAAGCAATACATGATCCTTTACCATTTGTGCCTGCGACAATAATAGTAGGTGGCTTAACATTCTCTGGATTAAGTATTTTAAAAACTCTTGCTACCCGCTCCAGTCCTAAATCAATTTCTCTAGGGTGAATACCTTCTTGCCATTTCAACCAATTTTCAAGCGAATTAAAACGAGCCATTAGCTGTCTTTATTCTTGCTGGCTATTATTTGATATTGCTTTAATATTCAAGGCAGACAATTCATTTTCATTTGTCATCATGCCAGAAAAGTTAGCCATCAGCATGGATAAAATACTACTTATTTTTTTTCTCATTTCACGACGATCAATAATCATATCTATTGCACCATGGTCTTGAAGAAACTCACTTCGCTGAAAACCTTCAGGTAAAGTTTCTCTTACAGTCTGCTCTATAACTCGAGGTCCAGCAAAACCGATCAATGCGCGAGGTTCTGCAACATTGATATCACCTAACATAGCAAGACTCGCAGATACACCTCCCATTGTTGGGTCTGTCATATATGAAATATAGGGAATACCACGTTCAGCTAATTTAGTTAAAGCTGCACTAGTTTTTGTCATCTGAAACAAGGAAAACAACGACTCTTGCATTCGCGCGCCCCCACTAGCAGTAAAAACAATAAAAGGAACACCCAGTTCTATGCTTTTATTCACGCCACGAACAAAACGTTCGCCGACAACTGAGCCCATTGAACCCCCCATAAAACTAAAGTCAAAAGCTGCTGCTACAATACCTTGACCTTTTAATGATCCTTGTATGACAACCAAGGCATCATTTTCTTTTGTCGCTTTTTGTGCCTGAGTTAAACGGTCTTTATATTTTTTTGTATCTTTAAACTTTAAAGGATCATTTGCTTTTAAACCGCCCCCCAGCTCTATTCGCCCTTGCTCATCTAAAAACATATCCAAGCGAGTTCTTGCAGAAATCCGCATATGATGCTCACACTTGGGACAAACATTAAAATTCTTCTCTAGTTCTGCGTTATATAAAATAGCATCACAACTAGGGCATTTATTCCAAAGCCCCTCAGGAACAGTCGCTTTTTTTAAAGAAGACTCTGTTCTAATGGTGGCAGGGATTAGTTTTTCAAACCAATTCATCGTTTAATACTCCGAGTCTTACACTCTAACTATCCATTGCCTGACGCATGGACTTTATTAATTCAACAATATCTGTTTTAGCTTTTTCTGGATTACCCAGATTTTCTTCGATTTTACTTATAAATGCACTCCCAACAACAACACCCTCAGCAAGAGTAGCGATGGTTTTTGCCGTTTCAGCATTCTTGATACCAAAACCTACGCCAATAGGTAGTTGAGTATTTTCGCGTATTTCAGCTAACTTTTTCTCAACATTTTTTGTATCTAAATGCCCTGCTCCTGTTATACCTTTCACAGAAACATAGTAGAGATAACCACTTCCAAATGTATTAATTTTCTTGATTCTTTCTGAAGAACTATTAGGTGCTGACAAAAAAACTGGGTCAATATCTCTAGCTTTTAGTAATTCCACACATTCCCTTGCTTCTTCAGGCGGCAAATCTACAGTTATCACCCCATCAATTTCCGCCTGTTGAGCTGCATTTGCAAACTCCTCATAACCCATTATTTCTATGGGATTTAAATAACCCATTAAAACTACAGGCGTTTGCTTATCTTTTTGCCTAAATTCAGAAGCCATAACCAAGACCTTTCTTAACCCAATATGATGTGCCAAAGCTCGCTCACTCGCTCTTTGTATAATAGGACCATCAGCCATAGGATCAGAAAAAGGGACACCAAGTTCTATCACATCAGCACCAGCATCTACCATTGCATGCATCATCGGCACAGTAAACTCAGGATTTGGATCGCCTGCAGTAATAAAGGGGATAAGTGCTTTACGTCCAGTTGCTGCTAATGCATCAAATTGAATTTTTAAACGACTCATAGCTCAATCCCCTCGGCTTGAGCGATAGTTTGCATATCTTTATCACCCCTTCCAGATAAATTTACTATGATTATTTCATTCCTTTTCATTGTTGGTGCTAATTTAGCGGTGTAGGCCATTGCATGACTAGACTCAAGTGCTGGAATAATACCTTCCAGTCGGGTTAAAGCATGAAAACCTTTTAACGCTTCCGCATCGGTAATATTGACGTATTCAGCCCTGCCTATATCTTTCAACCAGGCATGTTCTGGCCCCACACCTGGATAATCAAGCCCTGCAGAAATAGAATGCGTTTCTATAATCTCGCCATCATCATCTGCCATCAAATAAGTTCTGTTTCCATGTAAAACACCCGTTCTACCTGCGCAAAGTGGCGCAGAATGCCGGCCTGTCTCAACACCATCTCCAGCAGCTTCTACACCATACATTTTAACCGAAGCATCATTGATAAAAGGATAAAATAAACCGATAGCATTTGAGCCACCACCAACACAGGCAACTAATGTATCAGGCAATTGACCTGTCATTTCTTGACATTGTTGTTTAACCTCACGGCCAATAATTGTCTGAAAGTCTCTAACCATTGCTGGGTACGGGTGTGGCCCAGCGACTGTACCAATAATATAAAAAGTATTATCAATGTTAGTTACCCAGTCTCTCAATGCTTCATTTAAAGCATCTTTTAAGGTACGAGAGCCAGATTCAACAGGAACAACGGTTGCGCCAAGAAGTTTCATTCTATATACATTTTGAGCCTGTCTTTCAACATCGACAGCTCCCATATATACAATGCATTCTAAACCAAGTCTTGCAGCAACTGTTGCGGTTGCCACTCCATGTTGTCCCGCACCTGTTTCAGCAATAATTCGTGTTTTCCCCATACGCTTCGCTAATAAAGCCTGCCCAACCGTATTATTCACTTTATGTGCACCAGTATGGTTTAAATCTTCCCTTTTTAAATAAATTTGTGCGCCACCCAGCTCTTTACTCCACCGCTCAGCAAAATATAAAGGAGAGGGCCGCCCAACATAATGCTTTAAATCAGCATCAAGCTCAGCAATAAAATCTGGATCCTTCATATAATGCTGATAGGCTTCATTCAATTCTGTAACAGCGGGCATTAATGTTTCTGCTACAAAAATCCCTCCATAAGGTCCAAAATGCCCTTTTTTATCTGGCATCTCATACATATCAGTCATATTCCTCTATCGCCTTCATTAATCGCTTGAATAAATGCAGCCATTTTAGCTACATCCTTAACTCCTTTTGTTGCCTCGACCCCGCTACTGACATCCAGCGCATAGGGTCTGACAGATTGAATGGCTGATTTTACATTGTCCACATGCAAACCACCTGCCAATATAATAGATTTAGAACAATTCTTTGGAATTAAATCCCAATCAAATTGACTACCACTTCCACCTTTTATTCCCGGATGATAGGCATCTAATAATAACGAAGAAGCATCATGATATTGATTCGTCATTTCTAATATATTTAGATCAGGCAACATCCTGATGGCTTTCATATAAGGCTTATTATAAAGTCTGCAATCTACGGGGCTTTCATCACCATGAAACTGAATACAATCAATTGAAACTTTATTGATGACCTCCTTTATTTGTGATTCTATCTCGTCTACAAATAAAGCAACAACTGTCACAAAAGCAGGCAAAGCTTTAACAATTTTTTGTGCTTGTTCAATACTGACATGCCTTGGACTAGGTGGATAAAAAACCAAACCTATTGCATCAACTCCAAGTTTAGCAGCAATAACCGCCTCATCAACTTGAGTAAATCCGCATATTTTAACGCGAGTACGCATTAAATGCCTCTTAAAAATTTAAGTATATTTCACTCGATCACAAGATGTGGCGATTCTATTAGGTTAATTTTGTCGAAAGTAAGAAACGCGCATCAAGTACGTAGTAGCTTCAACAAAACAGTCTATCGGCAAAACCAGCAGATAGAAACCTACACCCGAGAGCATGTAAAAAACATATTAGGATACCATAAAACAGACATGCAATTGATAGTAAACTTGCTTATCTTTCGCTTGTTTTCAACCGTATTATCTCCCTTTGATGCTCTTTATCTTGGTACTTCAACACCCTACGTTTTGCCGAAAACTCAACCGCAGATGAGCCAATATGTTCTTCACCTCGTTTTTTAGCCAGTTGTACTTGTTTTTCTCTTTCTGCAAACCGCTGGCGCTGCTGCTCACTTACTTTATTATAACAATGAGGACAGCTGACCCCTTGTTCATAATGCTCACTCTTTTTTTCTTCTTTTGTAATTGGATAGCGGCATGCATAGCATTGATCGTACTTTCCTTTTTCCAGGTTGTGATTAACTGCAACCCGGTTATCAAAAACAAAACATTCACCCTCCCATAAAGATTGATCCGCAGGAACTTCTTCCAAATATTTCAACACACCTCCTTGTAAATGATAAACATTGTCAAAGCCCTGCTCTTTTAGATAAGCTGTTGATTTTTCACAACGAATGCCACCGGTACAATACATTGCAACTTTTTTATGCTTGCCTGGATCAAGATGCTCTTTAACATATTGAGGAAACTCACGAAATGTCTCTGTTTCTGGATTTATAGCTCCTTTAAACCCACCAATTTTAACTTCATAGTCATTACGCGTATCAATTAATAAAACATCTGGGTCTGAAATCAGCGTATTCCAATCCTGGGGCTTAACATAGCTACCTACAATTTTTTTTGGATCAATACCATCAATACCCATAGTAACAATTTCTTTCTTTAACTTGACTTTACTACGATAAAAAGGCAACTTTTTTTCATAAGACTCTTTAGTTTCTAGCCCAGATAAACGTGAATCAGAACGTAACCAGGCAACTATTGCATCAACCCCCTGCCTATTTCCTGCAATCGTACCATTAACACCTTCTTTAGCTAACAACAAAGTTCCTTTCACCTGCTTCTCTTCCATTAACTTCAAAAGCGGTTTTCTTAATCGCTCAAAATCATCGAGTTTAGCGAACTTATATAATGCGGATACTACAATATTTGTCATATTTCACCTGTCTGCCGACCAGAACGTAAATCTGGTGCAAAAATTTAAAAACCAAACTATTTTACCTTAATACTTACTTGATTTTTAGCTTTGATTTTTTTATTTCCTATAAGATGAATAATCAAACAATGCTTGACAAAAATAGACATAAAAAAACTAATATTAAACACATGAGCTCAAGATCTATGTTATTAGTTTTTCTATTAAATTCAGATAAATATCACAAAAAGAAATAACTTTAATTTGCAATACATTGATTCTCTGCTATATTCCATAGTAGAATATTGCGTTCATGTTATATTCATAAATATATTCTACATACAATTAAGAGGAATCTATGGCAACAATAAACAATCTTGAAGACGCAGCAACTGACTTTCTTGCTAATGCAACTATCACTGAAACTGCGACAGCTGGTGTTGGCCTGGCATCAGACAATGGTATCACTGCCTTTGTTTCTAACTCTACCAATGTTGATTTATCACAACAAACTGAATCTAATAATGCCGCTCTAACTGGCTCTGCTAATCTTAATGTAACAGGCAACGCAGAAGCTAACGTTATTGCAGCTAACAATGGCGACAATGTAATAAATGCTGGAGGTGGAGATGATCAAATTTCTACTGGCGCAGGCAATGACACTATCACCTTAGGTGACGGTAATGATTTTGTCACTGTTGACGGTGGCGGTGTTAAAGTCATTGATGGCGGAGCAGGAAACGATTCTTTTGTTATCAACCCTGCTGCAACTCCTAATGATATATCAGCAACTACACTTACTAATTTAAATCGAGGAGACACTGTTACCGTTACTGTTACTGACGCTAATGGCAATGGCGCACTTGACATTAACGATGTCACCATCTCTGCATCAGAGACTGGCAGCCTTACTTTCACTTTAGGTGATGGTTCTTTATTTACATTAGACGGAGTTGCAGTCAATTCGGCAACTGATGGTGGTATAAACTACACTGTGATGGATAATGGCGATGGTACCTATGACGTTGAATTAAGCTAAGATAGAAAACGTATACAAACCAAAGACAGCCTGTTACCCTTACATTGGGTATCAGGCTTTTTTATTTTCTGCCTTTTTAAAAAAACACACTGAATATTATCAACAACGAATTCGTTACAATATTTTGTTGTGAAGCCTAGCAGCAATCATAAAAAACTAAATTCTTCTCTACCGCAAAAATTTTTCCGTGTATCCTAGCAAAAACCAAGTAGAAATCGGAGCGAACACCCTATCCATTTTATTACTAACGCTTAGACATGAGTAGCCCAAAAGCATTGAATATTTTATTTATTCATTATGATTTACCAGGGCAGTTTCTTCACCTTATTCGTTATTTATCAAAACAGCCTCATTATAATGTTTACGGGATTTGTCATAAACATACCCTAAAAACCAGTGACTCTAGCCTTTATAAAAAGCTATATGGCTACCAAGAAAAAGAAATAGGCTCAATATCAACCCATCATTATGTTACAGACATACAACGCTGTGTATTAAGAGCACAAGCCGTAATGGAAATCTTACAACATTGTTTAAATCAACAGATTAATTTTGATTTAGCCTTATCACACACCGGCTGGGGTGAGGCATTATATTTTAAAGATGTTTATCCAGAAACTCCATTAATTGGCTATGTAGAGTTTTTTTTTCATGCAAAAGATGCAGATGCTGGTTTTGACCCTGCTTATCCCGTATCAAAAGATCAGTCTTTACAAATTAAAACACTCAATAGCCAACTGTTATTAGGAATGAATGAGTGCGATACGCTTGTCACGCCTACTCCTTGGCAAAAAAGTTTATTCCCCTCCCTTTGGGATTCAAAAATTAAAGTGATTCATGAAGGAGTTGATATTGATATATGTAAACCCTATGAGAATGTTTTTTTTACATTACCAAACGGCACTCAACTGACACGGAAAGACGAAATAATCACATATACATCAAGAAACCTTGAGCCCTACAGAGGCTTTCCAACCTTTATAAAAGCAATAGAAAAAATTTGCCGCAGAAGACCAAACTGTCATATTATTATTACTGGAGGAGATGATGTTAGCTACAGTAAAAAACTACCGAACGGGGAATGTTATAGGGAAGCTTGTCTTAAATCAGTTTCTCTTCCTCCTCAGCGAGTTCATTTTTTAGGTAAAGTTCCTTACTCGACTCATATACAACTATTACAACTATCCTCAATTCATATCTATTTAACCTACCCTTTTGTTTTATCTTGGTCTTTTGTTGAAGCCATGGCCTGTGGCTGTATAATTATCGCCTCCGACACACAACCCGTTATGGACTTTCTTGAACCTGATATAAATGGAATTACTGTGAATTTTTTTGATGATGAGCAAATAGCAGACAAAGTAGATGACGTTTTTAACCATCTTCAGCGGAAAAAACACCTGGGCTTAGCTGCACGAAAGAAAATTGAACAATACTACCAACATCATTTTTCTATCAATCATTATTTACACCTATTTGAACAATTAACTACGACTCAACATGCGTGAAATCCTTTTAAAATGCCGCTCATTTTTTATTTACACGGGCATTTTCAGCTTTGCCATTAATTTATTAATGCTAACCCCGATTATATTTTTAATCAATGCCCTAGACAGAGTCCTATCCAGCAGAAGCCTGGAGACGCTGTTTATGCTAGCAATTATTGCTATTTTTGCGATGATAATTGAGGCTTTTCTGGAAAATATCCGGACAAAACTACTCAGCCGTTTTAGCCTGACCTTACAAGGTCTTCTTGGGACAACAACATTAACTGAAATTTTAAAGATCAAACAAAAAGACGTTCAAACACGGTACGGCATGGATGATGTTAATACCTTGCAGGACTTTATTACCACTAAAGGTGTCAAAGCAATATTTGACTTACCGTGGATTCCTTTTTATGTCTTGCTTTTATATTTTTTCCATCCCCTCTTAGCCCTATTTGCCATTTTTATACTAGCCATCTTAATTACCTTATCGTATTGGGAGCATAAGGTCACTCATCATAATCAACTAGCTGTTGGAGCTTATGCAAGGGGCGCTAAAAATTTTATCGACTTATCTTTTAGCAATAATGAAGTGATTAACGCATTAGGCATGCAAAAACGAATTACTAATCGCTGGTGGCTAATAAACAAAGATTTTCTCAGCAGAAAAAATCAGGTTGAAAATAAAATTTCTTCAATTCAATCTATCTCTCAATTTGTACGCACGTCAATGACCATCTTTAGCTTAAGCATTGGTGCTTACTTAGTCATCAATGAAAACCTTTCATCAGGAATCATGATCGCGGCCAATATTTTAATGGGAAGAGCGATTGCACCGATAGGTTCAGTTATTGCCGCAGGAAAATCATTTATCATCGCAAAAGATGCCTATAGTCGCTTAGATAAATTATTAAAAAACAAAGCTCACAGCTCAAATAAATTAACCTTACCCTCTCCAAAAGGGGAACTTTTAGTAGAACGCGTATTTTTCTTTTTAAACCGTGACAGACATATCCTGAATGGAGTCAGTTTTAAATTAGAAGCCGGTAAATGTTTGGCTATTATCGGCTCAAGTGCGTCGGGGAAAACTACATTAGCCAGGCTTTTGGTTGGCTATCATAAACCTAATGATGGATTTATTCGTTTAGATGGAGCTGATATTAGCCAATGGTCTACAAATGGCCTTGGAGAACAGATTGGGTATTTACCTCAAGACATCCAATTGTTTAATGGCACTATCTCTGAAAATATTTCACGACTTGAACCCATAAAAGATAATGAGAAGGAAATTATCAGTGCGGCTAAACAAGTCGGTGTCCATGAAATGATCCTTAAAATGACCAATGGCTATGATACTGATATTGGGGAAAAAGGAAGCAAACTATCGGGTGGACAACGGCAACGAATCGGCTTGGCAAGAGCCATTTTTAAAGAGCCTAAATATCTTGTTTTAGATGAGCCCAATTCAAATTTGGATGGTGAAGCTGAATTAGAATTATTACAATTAATTAAAGACTTAAAACAAAAAGGCACCACAGTGATTGTCATCACTCATAAACCTAATTTAGTTGAAGTAGCTGACAACATACTCGTTCTACATGAAGGCAATGTAGTTCATTTTGGAACAAGCTCAGAAGTCCTTGAAAAAATTAAACTGGTTTAACAAAATGTCTTTAAAACTATTACTAGAGCACCTACCACAAGTATCCATTGACTCTTCAGGAGAGTCAACCCGCTTAGTCAGATCTGGCCTGTTATTTGGCATCCTGCTTTTTCTTGGTTTATTTTTATGGGGGATTTTAGCCCCTATTCGTGGAGCCGTTGTCACATCAGGCACAATCAAAATTGATTTAAACCGCAAAACCTTGCAACACCTGGAAGGTGGTATTATTAAAAAAATCCTGGTCAGAGAAGGTAGTCGAGTAGAAAAAGGTCAAACCTTGCTCATTTTAGAGGACATTTCCACTCGATCACAATTCTCCATCTTAAAAGACAGACTCTTTATAAATCAAGTAAAAGAAGCTCGCTTACAAGCCCAAAAAAGAAATCTTGATACGATTGTTTTCCCTAAAGAGATCACCGAAACCACAGACCCAAAGTTTAAACGTATTCTTGCCAACGAAATAGAATTATTCAACTCCAAACGTAAAAGCTTTACTGACCAAGTTAAGTTATTAAAATTTGAAATAATTCAAACAGAAAATGGTTTAATTGAAGACCTTAATTATACTGAAAGATATTATAAAGACTTTGACTTAACGCTTGAATTCAAACAGGAAGCCGATGGAAATAGCGGGGTATTTGTAAGGTCTGTTATCGAAGGTACAAAAATAGCAGGATGGCAGGTAGAAGTAGCTCCTAAGAATCACGATACCGGTGGTATTTATGAGTCGTATGGAAGAGGTTGGCTGGAACAAATTCCGGATGAAAAGGAAAATATCTTGATAGAGAACGAATGGAACAAAATGCATATTAAAGTAGTGGGAAACGAAATCACCACTTGGCTTAACGGAACACAAATGGTAAATTTAAAAGACGAAAAAATCGGGGCAGCTGTTGGCCGGATTGCATTACAAATTCATGCAGGAGGAGGAATAAAGATACTATGGAGAAATATCGAACTTAAAGAATTATAATCAAAGTAATAGAAACATTTTTTTAACAATAAAATTCTAAATATTATGGACTTATCAAGAAGACAATTCACTAAAATTGCCGGACTGGCAACCGTGGGAACAGTAATTTCCTCAAACGCAGTGTGGGCAGCCAACAGCAACACATTAAAAGTTGGCCTTATTGGTTGCGGCGGCCGCGGAACAGGAGCTGCCGAACAAGCCTTAAATGCAGATCCGAATGTGATACTTTATGCAATGGCTGATGCTTTTCCCGACCATCTGGAAGAATCATACAACTCATTAAAACAAAAATTTGGTGAAAAGGTACAGGTAGCCGACAATAAAAAATTTGTGGGTCTGGATGCCTTTCAAAAACTGATCGACTCTGATGTAGATGTGGTTCTGCTGGCTACTCCTCCTGCTTTTCGTCCCGAGTGTTTGGAAGCAGCAGTTAACGCAGGCAAACATATTTTTTGCGAAAAACCTTTTGCGGTGGATGGGCCAGGCCTGCGCAGGGTGATGATAGCTACAAAAAAAGCACAAGATAAAGAATTATCACTGGTGTCGGGGTTTTGCTGGAGGTATCATATTCCGAAAAGGGAAACATTTGGCCGTGTATTAAACGGGCAAATTGGAGAAATACTGGCTGCAGAAGCAACGTACAACACTGGCGAACTATGGTATAAAGAACGTCAGAAAGGCTGGTCTGATATGGAGTATAAATTGCGCAATTGGCTGTATTATAATTGGTTGTCTGGAGATCATATTATCGAGCAGGCTATTCACAGCATTGATATGCTTTCGTGGGCCATGGGAGATGAAGCTCCGGTAAA
>JAKIVF010000204.1 GCA_021647145.1 Methylococcaceae bacterium
TTTAAATTCAGCACTGTAGGTGGTTCTTTTTTTGCTCATTTTTCCGCTCCAGTTTTTTAGAAATAGTAACTAAATTGGAATAAGATGTCTTGGTTCTGTTGTCTGAATTTGTTGGGGTATTATAATTAATACCGCCTTATTTAAAGAGGACAGAGAGTATTGAAGAGTTATTACCCGCCTTATATTTAAAAGGGATATCAACAGGTGATTTTTCAGAAGCACTGAAATCCCTATTGGGAGAGAATGCCAAGGGCTTGTCGGCAGGTACCATCAGTCGTTTAAAGCAGCATTGGCAGGAAGAGCATAAAAGCTGGTCGCAACGTAATTTAGGCTTGAAAAAATACGTTTATATTTGGGCTGATGGGGTTTATTTCAATATCCGCAGTGAAGAAGCTAAACAGTGCATACTCGTTGTCATCGGCGTTAATGAACAGGGCAAAAAAGAACTGATAGCAATAGAAGAAGGCTACCGTGAATCGACACAAAGTTGGACAGAGTTGCTGGAAGATATTCGTCATAGAGGGTTAACTGTTGCCCCCAAGCTTGCTATAGGTGATGGTGCTTTAGGCTTTTGGAAAGCAATCAGCAAAGTCTATCCACAAACGAGGCATCAACGCTGTTGGGTACATAAAACAGCTAATGTCCTGAATAAGCTACCTAAATCGGTACAGCCTAAGGTAAAAGAAGCATTGCATGATATATGGATGGCTGAAACACGAGAAAATGCGTATAAAGCGTTTGATAGTATAGTAAAACGGTTTGGTGATAAATATCCTGGTGCGATGAATTGTTTAATAAAAGATAAAAAGCAAATGCTGGCATTTTATGATTATCCAGCTGTTCACTGGCAGCATATTCGGACAAGCAATCCAATAGAGTCCACCTTTGCTACAGTAAGACTTAGAACCGTTAAAACAAGAAATGCAGTGTCTCGAACAACTATTTTGTCGATGGTGTTCAAGTTGACGCAAAGTGCTGAAAAACGCTGGCAAAAAATTAGAGGTTTCAACCTTCTAGCTGATGTCATTGATGGAGTTGAATTTATCAATGGCGAGAAAAAAGAAATAGAACCCGAGGATAGTGAAAATAGAATATCAGCCTATTCTTAAACACCAGATTTGACTATATCTCTGTATTCTAGCTAGTGACCGTACTAAAATTTATAAATAAGCTTGTTTAAAAGACATTTTTATCAAATAATTCACAAAACCTAGTGTTAAAATGGTTTTTCATGTTTTTGCAATGAAGTCACTTTTTTATTCATGTTTCAATATCATTATTAATCATTCAATGCATAAGGATCATATACTTGAGTCTATAGCGAAAGACGCTACACGGGCTTTAAAGAAGTTAAAGTCAAGTAGTTATAAAGAAGCAGTGGAGCTTTATAAACAAGCCTTGGGAGAAGTTGATAATGATCAACTGCGTTTGAAAATTTCTGGATATTTAGATAAGGCAAAGGTGTTTAAGTTAGGTGATAAATATAATGATTTGTTAAGTTTTACTGAGAAACTTCAACAAAAAGAGGTTGAACCTATTGAACAAGTTGAAGCAGATGGTTTTGAAGATCTATTTAAACAGTTGATTCAATTGGATTATTTAGACCAAATCCCAGTGTTACTAAGTAAACTTTCAATTGATCAATTAGATAAACAGTATCCTGTACAGACTGCTGTGGTAGGTTTTTTGGTGCTGACACAACATCCTGAGTTTGAGCAAGAGTTATTACAAGACTCTACTTTTACTACAGATTGTAAAGTTGCACAAAAAGCATTACAAGCTTTTCTAATAAATGATCTTGAAGTATTAAAACATACTCTAAAACTTATCCCGTTTCGATCTGCCTTTAAAGATTTTCGTATTATTC
Source organism: Methylococcaceae bacterium (assembly GCA_021647145.1). Lineage (GTDB taxonomy): Bacteria > Pseudomonadota > Gammaproteobacteria > Methylococcales > Methylomonadaceae > QPIN01. The sequence goes on from JAKIVF010000204.1 coordinate 1,868, forward strand.
TAAATGCTGTTTTAGCTACACCAAATTCAATTGAAAAGATACAATTGTTGCTTGGGACGATTACTGATGAATCGCCTTATTATCCAGTCGCTAATTTACTGCTTGCCTATAACAAGGGAGGAGCTGATTTATTTAAAGATTTAGCCTCGTTTGATTATGGGCAGCAAAACTTAATCGGGAAGATAAAGGGGTTTAATGATCAGCAGCAGGAATTCATTACACATTTATTACGTCAGTATGAAGATTTGTCTGAAAAAACCATGTTTTCCATGGCAATTCAATATCAAGACTTATTTGGTTCTTCATTGGCTGAGCAGTTTTGCCAGAGCTTACTGATAAGTTATCCTGCGGGGTATGAAGATTATATTAAATCCTTTGGCTCAGTTAATGAGTTTGAAGAGTTACGGATTAAGGCGTTAGCTTGTGAAAAAGAGGATAATTTTTATGATGCGGATTATTTTTGGCGCCAAAGCATCGATCTATTAAAAGTGGAGGAGGGTAATGAAGTTAAAGTTGCATTAATTTTTCATCACATTGCTCAACATCAACAAGATGAAGTAGCAAAAAATGACTACTTAATAGAAAGCTTACAACATGACCCTGATAACATAACTACTTATTTATCAGTTTTAAATTCTTATGCTCAACAACAACATGAAAACTATCATTCGTGGTTAGCTCAGGGGCTAAAAAAATTTCCTCAAGATAGTGATATTCTTATTTCAGCGATTAAGACAGTCAACGAGCATAAAGACGTTATTCACTACGCTAAGAGGCTACTTCAAATTGACCCTTTGAATAGTTTGGCTAAAGAAACTTTGTTTTCGGTTCATTTAGATCAAGCAAAGAAGTTTTTAGTTGATAAAAAATATTCTAAAGTTGAGCAAGAGATTGAAGAAATTAATCAACTTAACTTCAGGAAAACTGATGATGGTCAAGTACAATTATTACAAGGCTTTTTTAACTTTATTCAAAAAGAAAAAGCTCAAGGACATCAAGAGATTATTGATGCATTGCAATTGCTTTTTGTAGATCCTATTAATCGCCAGTTTAAAGCATCTATAGAAGCTTTAATGCTTGGTCTATCTGAGTTGGATGTTTCTGTTCAGGTTGATGATGGATATTTGTTAGCACCTGAGGAATTAGCTCAATTAAGTTTGCAAATAGAACAGTATACGAATGAACAGACATTTTTGCTTACTGCTCTTGATCAGATTAAACCAAATTTAATAGACTCTTTGCAACAGCAGACTTATGATGAAACTCTGTGCTTAAATTTGGCTCAACAGCTGAATGCTATACAACAGTATAAATTGTTGGGTATTATGGCATCACAGGCTTTAGAGCAATGGAAAAAACCTGTTTGGGTGTATTATCAAGTTCTTTCAGCAACGGAAAATCAGGCGGAACAGTGTTCCTATATTAATTTGCGGCGATTACAAAAAAGTTTGGAGCAAGCTAGAGAGGAAAAAGATCAGCAGA
>JAKIVF010000062.1 GCA_021647145.1 Methylococcaceae bacterium
TACTAAAGCTCTTCTGTTTGTTCCTAGAGTTCGGTCGTTTGATCAATTGCTCATAAACTGGAACACAAAATGACAGAAAAAACCATTATCAATATTTATTATGTGGTTAATAGGTCTCAAAATATGGACTTGCAGGATTTAGGTTGTATTTTAAATCCTTCGGTAAATTTTTGACTCATTTTTTTTGCCTCTAAAAGTTAAAATTAGAGGCGACAACTATCCTGACACAGGGGGGTCTAACAAAGGCTTAAGTTCATTTTCTAAAAAAACTTCTTGCCGTTCTGGGTCGGCCTTTGACGGAATGGCTGCCATTTTTCGACATTTCATTCCAAGGTGTTTATGCATGAATTCACGGCAAGCACTTAACCCTAGCTTTATTCCAGTAAGACGCTCTATTTCAAAAACCGCCTCGGAAACAGTATGTGGTGGATTGCTTTGAAACAGTAATTTGATTTCCTTTTTATGGGGAAGCAGTTTACTACTGGGTTTGTAGGTTCGCACTATAGAAATGGCGGTTAAACCACCTTCGTTATATTCCTGAAGATACCGAGTAACCGTATCAGGGGCAACCCGTGCAATTAGTGCTATATCTTGATGTGATAAATTGAGTGATTTTAGGTAAACAGCATGTAGTTTCTTTTTGGTCGTTCCTGCTGGATGCCCCATGAACTCATGATAAAGCTCATTGATTTCATCTTCTGTAAATTCCATTTTGACCATGAAAAAATTGTTCCCTAAAATCCGAATATTATATCAATATTTTTCCGCATCCGTGACCGCGCGAAGTATATATTATCGTTACTATAAGCTTTTAAGATAATTTTTAAATTGATATGAGACCCTTGAAAGACGTCAAAGTCTATCTTTCCCCATCGAATAAAAAATTCATCGTTAAAATCATTAACTCTTGCGAAAGCCCCACCTAATTCGCCGCGAACTGGCATGGCATAGTCTTCTGCTATTTGCATATCACCACTTCTTTATTTTGAAAAAATATCTTTAACTATACAACATTCAGGGTGTTCAAGTTATTTTGTGTACACTCCTAAACTACAGTTATATTGATTATATCAGCTACAAAATAAAACTATCACCTGTCACAATAGGTGCATTTTTAAGATGAGAATACCCATACTGAGAATCAATAGCAACTGCTTGTATCGGACAGGGTAATAAAGATTCAAATAAAGGATAAAGCATCGTCGTATCTTGCTCTTCATCTAGCCACAGCTCAAAATCTTCTGCTGATAATAAAACAGGCATTCTAGGAGAGAAGGGGTCAAATTTGAGTGCCGATTGAGTAGTTATGACCGCACAAGACAAAATGTGCTCAACTCCATCTGACCAGTAATCCCATAATCCCGCAAAAGCCATGGCCTGATCAACAGCTTTAAATAAAAAAGGTGTTTTATCATTTCCATTATGCTGCCATTCAACAAAAGAATGTGCAGGAATAACACAACGTTTATAACGAAAACATCCTCGAAAGGCTCGGCTATTTTCCAGGTTTTCACATCGAGCATTAAAAAGTGGGTAGTGTGTGGATGGTCCGCTACTCCAATGAGGCACTAACCACCAGCGCATATCACTAATGAGGCGCTGACCTTCCCATTGATGGATTACAGGTACTTGATCCGTCGGTGCTAAATTATATCGAATGGGTAAGGGGCCTAAATCAACATTCAATTTTGATAGCAAACGGTGCATTGATTCATCATTGTTAATGTTGTATCGGCTAGGCATTATTTTTTTCAGTCCCTTCTAAAATAATTTGTTTTCGACTGTTTAAATCTAACAAAAGTTTATGACATTCTATTCTAGAAAATTGCGCTATGCCTTTAAATCGTGTGATTTCGATGTTATCAGAATCTGCCTTGTTTTTCAGTAACAGAAGCCTTTGTTGTTCATCCCAAGCATATTGATAATGGGTTGAATGTAACTCAGCAATACGGAATAACGGTGGAATGATGATAGAAATAAGCCCTGTTTCAATCAATGGATTAAGATAGTGCTGAAATAATTTTAATAATAACAGACGAGCATGAGTACCATCAAAATCGGGATCAGTTAAAATCAATATTTGAGAAAACACTAACTTATCAGACTTACACTCTTTTTTAATACCACAGGCTAGTGTTTGAAAAATTTTTTGGCAAGATGGGTTAGCCAAAACTTTTGCAAAGGAAGCCTTTTCAACATTGATCAGTTTTCCCTGGCAAGCTAAAACTTCCTGAGTCGGTTTATGCATTGCTTGTCGGATAGTACTGGCAGCGGATTTTCCCTCAACAATAAAAAGTTCTTTCATAAAAAAATTGTTAATTGCATCCGTAACCGCGCGAAGTATAAAAAATTATTTTGAGCGAAATTATAATGCAATACTTAGTTTGAAGAACACTAACTTTATTTTGGGAAAATAAAGAGGAAATCAGAAAGAAAAAAAGAAAGACAAAAAAATGGGGCTGGAACATCTCAGAAATGAACCAGCCCCTTTTACATTTGTATATCTAAACTAGGGCAACACCCCCAGCTAACAACCAACAGATGAATACATTGGAGTTACTATAACTTTAGCTTAAAAATACAAATTTGTGACAATTTAGCGACAAATAACCTTATTTTGTGACAAGCGTCCCTACCAGCCGACAAGAAGTTTTAACTTGTTCGCATAACCGCGGCCTACCGGAATTTCTGTCGCTTCTTTATCACTCATGACTAATGTCATTGCATGGCTATCCCAAGGGATTAGTTCTCGTACAAAATTAATATTAATAATATAGGTTTTATGCACCCTGATAAATGTATCATTGGGTAATCGTTCTGATAATTCTGATAAAGTGGCTCTAACCCTCAATTCTTCTTGATTAAGCATAATAAAAACTTTTTTATTCTTTGCTCCTATCCACTGAATATCTGAATAGTTAATCATTAAGCGACTGCCATTTTCTCTTTCAGCCCATAGCTTATCAATACTGTCTGTTTTATTTGAAAAACGGCGAAGTATATTTTCTATTTCTAAAGTACCACTTGTCTTAGCTTGAACATTAGAAATTGCTTTGTCTAGCGCTTTTTCAACCCATTTACTCCGAAAGGGTTTTAAAATATAATCCGTTACATTAAGCTCAAACCCTTTCATTGCGTATTCATCATGCGCTGTTGCCATAATAATAACAGGCGGGTCAGGTCGTTGTAGCAATTTTTCCGCTAGTTGTATTCCATTTTGATCGCAAAGTTGAATATCCAAAAAAACAATATCGCAATTAATTTGGTCTAATTGACTAATCGCTTCTTTAGCGCTTTCCGCTTCATATAAAGGAAAATCATTATTAATCTGTTTAATAATCCGTATTAATTCTGACCTTGCTGGAATCTCATCATCGACTATTAAAATGGAAGGCAGTAGATTATTCTGGGGCATCTGTTATTTTAGCTTCATCCATGTTACGCATTGAATGTTTTCTTGGTATAACTACTGTAACACGAGTTCCTTCCCCCAAAATAGACTGAATATGTATTTTAGCCTCGCGATCGTATAATAAATGTAACCTTTTACGAATATTTTTCAGCCCAATGCCATCCCCTTTATTAATTTCCATTGGATCAGACATACCTTTTCCATTATCTAAAATTTTTATAACAAGCTTATCTTCCTGAACAAGACAAGCGAACTTAAGTTCGATTTTCTGATGCGTTTCAGAAAAGCCGTGTTTAATAGCATTCTCAACTAATGGTTGTAATGTCAATGTCGGGATTTGTATAGGCAATGCCCTCTCATCAATTTCATATTCGATTGATAAGCGCTCACCCAAACGAGCATTTTCCAGACTCATATACATCTTAATAAATTCCAGTTCATTCTCAAAAGAGACAAGTAAGGTTTCATCATGAACAACATGCCGAAACATATCAGAAAAATCCAATAATAATTCCTTAGCGTAAGCGGGTTTTTCAGAAATAAAATGGCTAATGGTATTAAGCGTATTAAATAAAAAATGTGGATTCATTTGCACACGTAAATAACGCAAATTTTCCTGCAAAATAGCAAGCTCCGCCTTTTTATTCCTGCTTCGTTCAATATCAGCATGTAAACCATGCAACATATATAAAAGTACCGTCATGGTTCCACCTAATGCGACAATGTTGGGTACTGTTTCTGTGGTTAAAACAAGAGTGACAAATTCAATATTTGTTTGTTTTAAAAGAGCCCCAAGATAGATAGGCTCGATTATCATAGCAAGGGTAAAACCAATCCAGGGAGATATAGTCACAGCCTTCTGATTAAGAAAATAATATCGACAAAGTAAGCCGGTTAGAAAAGCAGCTAGTATTGCAACAATACCAGGATATATAATTAACCAATCATATTCGAGTAATAACCTTGGGTTTGATAATAAAGGTAATTGTTGAGGATCATGATAAAAATAAAAACCCAGTCTTATGAAAAATGCAAAACAACAAATGATAATTGATTGATGAGTCTTTAAAAATAAAGCAGCAAGTAGAATAACAATAAAACCACGATCAAGAACTGTTTGCTCACTGTGTGCAACAATAAGTTGTAGCAGTTGAAGATTAAGTAAATACAATAAAGAAAAGACAATAATTATCAAAGGTGTAGAAATGGATTTATCAGAAGGTCTAGCTTTATTACTGATAAATAGAATTTTTAAAAGTTCTGTACCCGAAAAAAACCAGGCAACTACAAATAAAGTTAGACTATTTATCATAGCCACAGCCAGTGCTCGCCCCAACCTTTCAAACTTAGGGTCTACCTCATGTGCTAAATAAAAATAGCCTAAAACGAGTGGTGCAATAACACTAAATATAAGTACTGGGTTAGATAGGATTTTCCTCATAAGCTTAAAAAATATAAAAGTAGCAAGTACACTCTATTTAGGGATCTGGAAAGAAATAATCGTCCGATATTGGGCAGGATTTTTGTTTGCCTTCTGTGGGGTGGAAACAGGCGCATAGCAGGCTACGTAACTGTTACTACCCCACAGAAGGCGGACAAAAAGACCAGCAAGACTGGATGATTATTTCTTTCCAGCTCCCTTAAGCCTTAAACGAATTGACTTGTTTTTTGAATGCTTTAAAATCATCTATTCCTGAATCTTTTTTGTACTGGAGGTTTATATAACTCCAAGTAATCAATGAAATATTATTAGCCAAATCAGGACGTAATTGTTTTGCTCTTAGGGCAAAATCATGGGCAGTTTCTGCTTTTCTTTTTATCACACCCACTTTTGCCAAGCTGTCACAAAATCTCTGATAAGTCATTAATACTTTGTCTATATTTGTTTTCTGATTTCTTAGAATAACCCATGTAAACAGCCCAAGCATAAAAAAAACCAGGACTGTCAGCCAATAAAACATAGATTTAATCCCTGTAATACCCCAAGAAGATAGAAATTTAGATTGCTTTTCTCCTCGGTAATGAATAATCCATTGCTGCCATTCGTAGTCCATATTACTCCAGACATCGCCTGCACGAGTGACCCATCTATTAAATAAGTTTTTATTTTCAATAATCTCAAAGTTTTTCTGTTTTTCCGCTGTGCTACTTTCTAAGTTTTGTTCACTAAATTGATCAGGAGCAACGGCCGATGTAGGATCAAACCTGACCCAGCCCTTATTCTCCAACCAGACTTCTGCCCAGGCATGGGCATCTGATTGTTTAATTTCAAGGAAGTTACCTACTTTATTAATACTCCCTCCTTGATAACCACTAACAACACGTGCAGGAATATTTGCAACACGTAAGAGATAGACAAAAGCGGTAGCATAATGTCCACAAAAGCCAGAACGGGCTTTAAAAAGAAAAGTCTCTATAGGATTTATCTCCATAACAGGAGGATTTAATGTGTAACTAAAATCATTGTTTTTAAAATGATGAAAAATAGCACTTATCAGAAATTGAGCAGAATCATTGTCTCCTTTTAATTCATTCACTAACTGAGTAACTTCTGGCATAGGTTGAGCAGGTAACTGAGTGTTATCAGAATATTCTGTATCCGTTAGTTTTCCCGTGTTAAATTTAAGGAAAGACGTTATCTCATATTGCTTTCGTTTCTTAGGTTTTGTAGGGTTAAGCAATTGAAATAACCCATTTTTAATAAGCTTTTGGGGATAAACTGTTGGCATATCCAATGTAAATATCCAATGTCCATCTTGTGGCTCCATCATTACAGTGTAATGGCTGGGTTGACCATAAGTGACCAACTTATCCATTTGCCTTAAAAAGTGTCGGTTATTTGTTTCTGTCCAATTTAAACCATCAGTTTGAGAAAAAACAGGGCCACGCCAATATAGATCTTGTACAGGGGGGATTTTACCTTTAAATTTAGCTCGAAAAACCAAGTCATGTGAAAAACCCAATTTACTAATAGACCCTGGCCTTAACGTATCGCTTAAACCAGATACCGCAGTATTTTGTTGATTAAACAGCAACCAGTCAGGAGGATCAATTCTAGGAAACATAAAAAATAACAGCACAGTAATAGGTATAGCCTGAGCTGTCATTGTGAGTATCTTTTTTATCGCAGGCTTTGCATCATTATTTTTTGTATTGAGAGTAATAAGAGCGGCAAAAAGAGAACAAGTGACAAATAAAATATACCCTAGCATCAAGATACTTTGTGAATATAAGAACTGAGAAGATGCAACAACAAAGGCTAAATAACTAACCAGATAGAAATCTTGTTCTTTGTTAGATTCCAGTATTTTCAACCCTAAAGCAGTAATAAAAATACTGGTTCCAGCATCACGTCCAAAAACGCCTTGATTTAAAGAATATAATTGATAAATAGCGATAGCTGATAACAAACTGACCAGCCATTTTTTCGGTATCCATTTTTTATCCCAAAGCACACAAAAACGCCAGATTAAAAGCGAATAAAAAAACACAAGAAGAGAGATGGGAATATGGCCACTATGTGGCAAAACTATTAAAGCAACTGATGCCAATATAAAAATAATAATACGCCGATCTATTTCTGTTTCCATAAAGATATTTATTTAATTTATAAACTACTTCCTGAAAATGTTAGGTTAACGATAGAGCCGTTAGCCCACCTACATATTAAACAACAATCTATTAATCAATGACTACTGGCCTATACAAAGCAAGTGCTTCTAAACATTGTTGATAATGATTAAGCCCATGACTTGGTTGTAAAGAAAACCCAGGTAAAGAAAAACCATAATCTAATCCTTGTTTCTCAGCATCAACAACCCAGCGACATAATTGACTCAGTTTTTCTTCCAAATCAGACGCGGTTGTAAAGTCATAATCAAGCCACAGTTGTTGATTACTCGCTGTAGCATTTTTCTGAAATTGCTTTATATAAAGCCCCTGCCCTTTAGCAAAAGATTTCCAATCAATCTGTTTAATTGCATCACCATCCTGATAGGTTTTTAATCCATAAAAATCATCACCTCCCGCAATGGAAGAATTCATTAATTCCTCTTCAACACTTTCCTCTATATCCATCATGGGTAATGGGCAGTTATCAGAAGCGAGTGCAGGATAAGCCAGATATTTTTTACTAAAACGAATTGGCGACCATACGGTAAAAAAACCAAAGGGATAAGTACTGGAAATAACAATTTTATTCATTCTATGCCACCCTCTTTTTTCGACAAATAAGAAAAAGGTTAATTTTTTTTGCTTCTGTTTTCCTAAACTAAGCTTATTACTCTTTGAAAATCCAATGTTTAAATTTACTCGATCAATATTTCCAGGATTACTTAACAACAAATTGACCTCAGCCATTTCACCGGCAAAAACTTTATTACAGCCAATCAACTCAAGCCTTAATCCAAAGATGGATTGATAACTATGTAAAATAGAAATTAAAAAAATACTGGATAATAAAAAGGCTAACAAATAACAAAGATTATTGTTATAGACAAAGGCAATCAAAAAAAGAATTGCAATCAACACAAGAAAAGACAAGCCTTTGTTTGTGGGCAAAATAAAAACCCGCTGGTGATTCAAATCTACAACTTTTTCTACCGTATTATCTCGCTTAAAAAACCGGATATTTTTAAACATCAGAAACGCGTCCCTATGAAACTTCAACATGTTGGAGCAAAGATTCCACGACTAAATCAGAATTACTATTGCTTGATTTTAAACGATGTCCTGCCACAGCAGGAAGAACAGTTTGTACATCTTCGGGTAGCACAGCGTCACCACCTTTCATATAAGCCCAGGATTTAGCCGCAGTTAACAAGGCAAGCCCTGCCCTAGGTGATAGACCATAGTTAAATTCATCTGATTCACGGGTAAAGTTGATTAAAGCCTGAACATAATCAAGTAATGCAGGTGAAGTGTAGATACCTGTAATTTCATTTTGCATTTGAGATAAACGTTCAGGTGGTAGCATGACTTGTAACTCATCAATAATAAAACGTCTATCAACGCCCGTTAACAAATTTCTTTCAGCCTGTTGATCAGGGTAGCCCAGTTGAATTCGCATTAAAAAACGATCTAATTGAGACTCAGGCAAAGAAAATGTACCTAATTGATGAGAGGGGTTTTGCGTAGCGATAACAAAAAAAGGGCTAGGTAAGTCGTATGACACGCCTTCAACTGTGACTTGATTTTCTTCCATCGCTTCTAACAAAGCACTTTGTGCCCTGGGTGTTGCTCGATTTATTTCATCAGCCAAAACCATTTGATTAAAAATGGGGCCAGGATGGAAGGTAAACTCACTCTTGCTGGCATTAAATATAGAGGAACCAATAATATCTGCCGGCATAATATCGCTCGTAAACTGGATTCTTTGATAATCCAACCCTAAAAGCTTTGCCAACGTATGCGATAAGGTTGTCTTTCCAACACCAGGAATATCTTCAATCAATAAATGCCCGCGTGCTAATAAACAACAAACCGCAAGTTTAATCTGATGTTCCTTACCTAAAATGACCTGATTAGCAGAATCAAAAAGTGTACTTAAATTTACGTCCATAAATAGAGAGTAGGTTTAGGCTGCACTGCCATTAAGGGATCTGGAAAGAAATAATCGTCCGATATTGGGCAGGATTTTTGTTTGCCTTCTGTGGGGTAGAAACAAGCGCATAGCAGGCTACGTAACTGTTACCACCCCACAGAAGGCGGACAAAAAGACCAGCAAGATTGGATGATTATTTCTTTCCAGCTCCCTAAGTTAAGAGCTTTTGCATATTGCAAGGTGGATGAGCGATAGCGTAACCCACCATTCTCCAGGCTTGTTGGGTTAACAAAAAAGCCGTTAGCCCAATCTGCGTTTTTAATAACAATCATTTGCACTCCCCACCCAAAGGCTCAGAATATAATTTTTCCAGTTCAGTTAAATCAACACTATTGATGACGCCATCCGTATTTAAATCAAATGAAGTATCAGGAGCACCACCTGCACGTATCGCAGCAAACAAAACACTCCAGTCAGATAAATCTACACAGCCATCATTGTTGAAATCGCCTGCTAATGATGGAACAGAAGTATCCATATTGACTAAGGTATTAGACAAATCAACATCAGTAGTCTCGGTTAACAAATCCAGATTAAAAGGATAGAGTCCATTAGGTGACTGACTCGCTACGGCTTTAATAACCACATGTCGAATTTGACCAGCAGGCACAGTTCCAAGCCGACAACTAACTTCTCTGTCATCAATACTCTCACAGCCATCAATTTGATGAAAAACTATATGTTCTGGAAGTTTCAATGCTCTAATACGCGTATCTTGTAAATCTTTATCACTAAAGTTTTTAAGTTTAATATGATATTCAAAAGGGACTCCTACCGTAATACCCGTAGCTGAAGTATCAAGTGAAAGGAATACGCTTCCTTGCTCAAAAACAAGGTCTGCCTGAACCAAGCCACATCCTGTGCCAAAATCAAAATTACTATTCACTCTACAAGCATCGTTTTTAGGCGATTTCTCATCTTTAATTGACGCGGGGTCATTTAAATTTAAACTGCCTTGAGTCATGGCAAGTTTAATTGAATCGGGCGACAATTTAGGATAAGCCTGTTTTAACAACACGGCTAAAGCCGCTGCATTCGGGGCAGATGCAGACGTTCCCTGAAAATTTGGATGATTATTAAAATCTGTATTTGTACCAAAAAAACTGGTATCAGAGTTATCGGGGGCAACAATCTCAGGTTTAAAACGTATATCAGGTTTGATTAGACGCCTACCAATATTATCAAATAAAATCGGCGTACCCCCAGCAGATGAAAAAGGCTCAATCCGGGAATCAGCCAGTTTAGTATTAAACCAAGGAGTTTGCTGATAAGGAATAGCACCTACAGCAATAGCGCCAGAGGCATTGGCATGGCCAAAAATAGTACTACTATTGGTCTGATATTCATCAATTGATATTGAAACAATTTTATCTTTATCTTCTTCTTTAATTTCATCAGGCCACGGAGCTGTTGGCCCATGAAAAATATATTTAATCCGTTTAGGCACAGAGCCTGCTCGATGACTAATATATAAGTTTGCCTGGATTTCACCTTCCGCAGCGCCATCACCAAAAAGTTCAAGTGAACCCGCAAAAATCTCAATCGGATTATGACCAAGATTATTATTTTCACTACTGACAATAATTGAACCATCACTAATATTTAACAAGAAAAAATCCAAATCCGTTTTAGCCCCTTCACCACCAGAAATTTCTGCAGGATCATCCCACTGTAAAGATATAACAATGTGCTGCTTTAGAGGAATAGTAATCTTTTGATAAAAATCTGATGCCTCTCCCGCGGCAAGACCAAAATCGTGCGCTTTATCTCTTGAGGCAACCACACCCTGAGTAAAATTCGCTTCATAAGAATAACGAGCACCATTCCCGGCAGAAGAAAAATAAGTAACGCCTCTTTTTTTAACTTCATTAACTGCCTGGGCAATGGGTCCTTCCTGAAACATAGGCATATTAAAATAACCTAAATCATCAACAATAATATCCACACCTGCTTCTTCTAAAGCAAGAATACCTGCTGCAAAAGCCGTTGCACCCGTGCTTGCAGTATAAAAATAAAATTTAACACTGGGTGCAATATCATAGATTAACTGCATCATTGCCCTGCCCTCATCCGTAACAAGAAGTTCACCGTCAGCATCTCTACACACAGGAAATTCTTTTAATACGGTGACATCATCAGGTAAATCCCCCGTAAAAATATCCCAAGCATAATCCAGTTCACTTTCATCGAGTTCCTCTTTCTCATCAATACAATTAAAACTATCAGACATGACTCCAATTGAAACACCAGTCCCATCCACCCCATATTGTTTACGAACAACATCGGTAAACATTGCCTGGTCAGCAGCATTAAACGCGATACCTCGCTTACGTCCAGTTTTTACACCACGATTAATGGGCTTATTGGAACTAACCCAGCTAATTTCAGAATAGTTTTTTAATTGAGAAAGTTGTTTGATAGGGACAAGGGCTGACACTTGTTTTCTAAAAGAAGCAATCTCCGTAGCGCCTAAAGCTTTTAATTTATTCAGTAAAGGCTGTACTTCCGCTAATTTTTTAACACTAATATCCACAAAAACCTGCCGGTTTTGGATGATATTTATCGTCCCATCCTTAGTAGAAAAAGAGCTGGCAGGTTTTTGAGACGTATGAGCGTTAAATTGACCTTGTAAATTCTGCAAATGAGAACTTAATACCTCTGCCGCCAGAGTATTAATCGTATTGATTTGTAAAAACAAACCGAAAGTAAAAAGAAACGTAGTTTTTTTAATCATTTTAAAATCCTTACAAATAAGTTAACGAAGGAAAGTTCCTTTCTACTTATTAAAACAGTGTAATTTTGGTAGTAATGTTGGGTTATCGACAAAACCATTAGCTCAACATGCTATAAATTACATGGCTATTAACAAAACACAGGTTATTTAAATAATGACCCCCATCTCGTTCCCACGCAAAGCGTGGGGACAAGAAAACAACGGTGGGAACGAGAAGCCAACAAACAGAAAAACAATTAATAATTCATATTAATCCCCAGATTAATTCCCAAAGACTCTCTATCAACATCATTCAACCTTGAAAAAACTCTTGCCCCCTGAGTGGTAAATAAAGTTTCAGTACCACTATCAGCATCCCACTTCTGATAATCAACAGAAAGGCTAAGCCCCCAACTATCATGCTTTATATAACGATACCCAGCAGAGGCAACAATCCCGGTAGCATCAGCCGTGTGTTCAAAGCCAGTACTTTTTTGTACATCCTTAGATTGACGCCAATCGCCTTCGGCTTCATACTCAGCCCAGTGGTGCTGAAACGAAGAAAACAATTGATGATGTCTAAAAGCAGAAAGCGTAATATCACCACCCAGCCAAGGCCCAGACCAATTAGCACTGTAACTATTTTCCAAGGCTAAAGTTGAAGGATCATTTCTTTCAAACCCTGTTAATAACTCACGACCCTTATCCGATTTTAGATTTTGCTCTCGCCACGAATAGCCCGCTAAAGGCGTAATATTTAAAGCCACAGGATCATTAAACTTAGAACCAAAATCAAAGGCATACCCCAAAGCAACAGAACCAAACCAGGCATATCCTTCACCCGAATCATTTTCTACTGAAGTAAATGAATCCGTTTTTCCATCATGTAAAAAGCTGGTTTGTTGACTATTTCCTGCAACAGTCCAGGCATAACCAGCATCAGCTTTAAGAACAAAGTTATAGAGAAGTGGAACATTAAATCCAGCATTAAAACCAACCAAAGACAAATCATTCCATTCAACTTCCGTTAACGTATCAGGATTTCCATTCGGCCCAGCAATATCCCATTTAAAGGAATCATGTTGATAACCATTTTCAAAATAATAAAAAAATGAAAAATCATCTTTCACAGAAACATAATTATCTGGCGCCTTAATCTGCTCCTCATCCGCATTATAAAAAACCATATGAATCTCTGGTTCCTCGCTATCTACATGCTCTTTTTCAAGTGTTGTATCACTTGCCTTGATAGGCTGAGAAGGCAATCTATTTTCTTTGGCCTCATCACTAACCGTTCTTTTCTCAGACGGTTGTTCAGAAAAAAAATGCATGTTTAAAGTATCATCATTGGCTAAAGTTAATTGACTAGATGCAATCAGCAATAAAAAAAATACGCTAGGTGTTTGTGTTTTCATCTTAAATAATTAACCCGTTAAACTCTTAACAAATGCATCTAACATTTCTTTAATCGGATACTCCAAATGAGAAATTTTCCAAGTAAATACCTCTGATCTTTTTAATATCACTTTCGTCATTAATCCAGAGTCTTGCTTAACAAAAGTATGTGCTTCTGTTAAAGAATCAAAAAATACATTGGCATCGTTGAATACAGGCTGATAAGAAGCAGTGGTCTTTTTAGCCTTGATATAATCAAGATTACCTTTTAGCATTTGCTGATAACCAGCGGGCGATAATAATGAATCCACCGCTTGGTCTACATGCCTAAAAGCATCACCATAATCCTTCCATGCCTGATACCTATCTTCCTGACGATCTATATCCTTTTTGATTTTTAATTTTCCTTCAATCATCTTCGTTGCTAAAGCACGATGTTGTTTTATATCAACATAATCATTTAGCGCAGTGATATCATTTTCTTTTATCGCTAAATCAATTTTCCCCAAGGTCACATACGGTGAATACAAAAAACCACCCACCATCGCAAAAAGTAATAAAACCAGACCACCTAAAACCGTATTTTTCATATCAAAACCTTTGCGCCCCAAGAATAAAACAACAAAAACAAACCCAACCCAACTTAGTTCTCTGTTGGGTTAACGACAGAGCAGTTAGCCTACTTTGTTATAAAAACTAAACGTATCATCAACATACAGCCAATAAAAACAGAATAAATCAGAGGTTCTGTCATCTCTAGCTTAACCAACCAAAAAAAATGTACCAAAGTAGAAATAGCCGCCAGATAAATCAATTGATGGATTTTTTTCCAATGCCTTCCACACTTTTTTTTCATGACTTTCGGTGACGTAACAGCTAAAATCAGCAAAAGACTATAAGTAAACAACCCCACCAGAATATAAGGACTTTTGGGGATTTCATCAACAAACTGCTCCCATGAAAAGGACAAATCCAGAACCAGATAAACCATTAAATGCAAGCTGGCATAAAAAAAACTAAACAAGCCAAGCATTCGTCTAAATCGAACAGGCCAACGCTGCCCAGTCAATATTTTTAACGGTGTTAACGCCAAGGTAAAACATAAAAAACGTAATGCCCAGTCACCTAAACTTAAATGTAAAGTCTCAATAGGGTTAGCACCCAGGTTTTCAGTAATAGCATCCCTCAGTAACAGAATAAAAGGAATCAAACTAGCACAAAAAACAAAAACCCAAACCAACCGTCGAGACAACATCAAATAAATCGGGTTAAATCCATAGCCTTATATAAATGTGCCACCTCTTTACCATAACCATTAAACATTTCTGTTTTACGCTTGGGCGAAAACAAACTCCCCCCTAAAACTTTTTCTCTAGCTTGACTCCAGCGAGGATGAGCGACGTCTGGATTCACATTAGCAAAAAAGCCATATTCATCCGGCGCATTTTTATTCCATGCCGTTTTTGGCATCTGTTCAGTCAAGCGAATTTTAACGATGGCCTTAATACTTTTAAAACCATATTTCCATGGCACAATAAGCCGCAAGGGAGCACCATTTTGTTTAGGTAATTTATCGTCATACATCCCTGTTGCTAATAAAGTTAAAGGATTCATCGCTTCATCTAAACGCAAACCTTCAACATAAGGCCACTCCAATGTATTACTGCTCTGTCCAGGCATGACTTTAGGGTTATACAAAGTAGTAAACTCAACATATTTTGCTTTAGACGTTGGTTTAAACTGCTTTAACATTGCAGCTAAAGGAAATCCAATCCACGGTACAACCATAGACCAAGCCTCGACACAACGAAAACGATAGATACGTTCTTCTAAAGGGTTTTTCTTTAAAATATCTTCCAGATTATATGTTCCAGGTTTTTCAACCTCACCTTCTATACTGACACTCCAAGGGTCAACTGTTAATGCCTGTGCCCGTTGAGTTGATTCACTTTTTCCAGTGCTAAATTCGTAATAATTGGTTTAAGATTCCACATAGTTTTGTTCAGTCGTTTCTAGTTTTTCTGAATAAGGTCCCAGAGGGGTTTTAGAATAAGCCAGTTCCTTCTTTTCTTCAGCAGATGAAATACCTGTTAATAAACCACCGCCAGCAACAGAAAACCCAACTCCCATTGCGGCTTTAATCAATTGTCGTCTAGCCAGAAAGATGGATTGATCGGTAATTTCACTGGATAGAATTTTATCTTTCTTTTTAATCAACATAATTTTTCTCGCAAACTATTTCTCAAAAATATTGGGTTGCCAAAAACACGACAGATCCACCATTAACTTAACAAAATCACTGCTGACTAACCTTAATTCGCTCATAACTCTCATCAAATGATTCAGCAGAAATCAAATACATATAAGTTGTATCACCGGGCTTTCCCATTTTTTCCAAAACTTCATGCTCAACAGATGAAGCCAGCCAACGCCCTTTTATTTGACGGTAATCCAGATTTACTTTGTCATAAGAATAATTGTGGATTTCTAAAGCAGTCACATGAACACCACCTCTACGCCAACCGGCAACCGGTACAACACGAACTCGCTCATCATAAAACAACTCAACTTTTTCATGGTAATTGACTGCTTCAGGCTCAATATTTTCAACAACTTCACGTTCATGGGCAGGAATCTTAACCGCTTTAGCCGCGTACTGACTTAACTCAACATAGTTTTGCTGAGTTGCGTTCATCTTGTTTTTAACAGTCCTCTTTTTTTCAAATTGTTTCTGGCTCTGCGGTAATCTCTCTGGCTTATTTAAATCACCTTTTTTATGATAAGGATCAAAGTGATCTTGTTCATCATACAATTTATATTCATCTTGTAAATCATATCCTTTTGGGTCGCGACGATCATTTTTATACATATCTAATGTTGCATCAGAATCAATTGCCTTTGGATGAATACTATTTTTCTGTAAAAAAGTATTACTAATCGATTCAGCTTTCTGTGGAGCAGATATAATGTGCGGTTTAATAATAACCACAATTTCTTCTCGACTACGAGTGTCAGCTTCTTCTCTAAAAAAGAAACCCAGTAAAGGAATGTCTCCTAAAATAGGAACCTTTGTTTCAGAGTCTCCACTTTTCTCACTAATTAATCCACCAATAGCAATCGATGTTTCATTTTCAGCTACAACTGTACCACTGAATACTCTTTCATTAACCACATCAACTTCAGCCTCTTCTAGTCCAAGACCGCTTGAGAGCGGTATTGTAGCTCCCTTCTCAAGAAAATTTGATTGCGAAATTAAAAGCCGAAGGCTGACAGTTTTATCTGCATTAATATTAGGAGTCAGTAGTAATGTTGTTCCAATAGCCTGTGTTGTAGTTACAGGAATTATTCTAGTAATAGTTGATGTACTTGTACCACCATCACGGTTCTCAAACTCATGTATTGATGAAGTGAAACCAGTTGTAATAGGCCTCTGTTGACCAACAAAAATACGGCTGACTTCTTGATTAGTTGTCATTAACATTTGAGTTGAAAGTGTAGTAATACGTTTTTCTTTTTCCAGCAGTTCTATTCGTGCTTCAAAGCCTTCACTTACAATAGATGCAAGTAAAGCAGGTTCAAATACAGCAGCACTTGTTTTTAATGCATTTTTAACAAAATTTGATGCATTGTCAGGGTCACTTGGATGTGCTTTCAAAGTTGAAACCTGAGCATTTCCACTTTTAAGTTTAAAATCAAATAGGGAATCAAAGCCATCTGATAAATCAATTTGCAACACTCTTACCTCAAGCAACAACATTGAACTCTCTTTATCCAGTTCATTAAATAAATCACGGATTGCATCCATGGCATCAGAATCACGAGTTCTAACTAACACTCGGTTTTGTCGCTTTATAACCCCCACAAAAATAGGCACCTGATGTTTTATAGCGTCAGTTAAAAACTCTCGACTTTGTTCCATATCACCTAATAAAACACCTGGTGCATCATCTTTTTTACTGGAATCCCCCAGCACCCCTCTAGATGATTGAATCATGTCATCAAATTCGGAACCCTCGATTCTTCGGTTATTACGACGATTTGTCTGGCCAAATGTATTTCTATTATTACCACTTCGATTATCTTGATTAGAGCCAACACCGGAGCCACCACCGCCTTCACCAATTAATTCAAAGCGTTCAAATCGCTTACTTATTTCAGTTGCCAATTCATCCTGATTTTGACCAAAACTTAATTTCACACGCTCTCCATATAAATTCTGTATCGTATCAGCCAGATCAAGTGAGTTCTTGGCATTTTTCAAGGTGAATATTTCAGTTATTTCATTCTTAAATTCCACTTGTTCCAAGCGATATTCATTGACTGTATAAATTCGGATAATATTGGATTTCTGATCCATCCTATACCACAAGTTATAAGTTTTTGCGATGGCATCCAACACCTCTATCGGTTTCACCTTCTTTAAAAACATAGTGACTCTTACATCAGAAGCCTTCTTAGAAGCCATAAAATTCATATCCGTTTGTTCGGCTAAAATTCTTAATGCATCGCCTACAGAAACATCCCGAAATTCAATTTGCTCAATACGTTTTAATTTTCCCTTAGCTTTTTTCTTGGCTTTTCCTTTTATAACAACAGGCTCATCAGCATGAGCAAAATCCATTTGCCCTGTAAAAGTTAAAGTACTGCAAAAAAACAGCACAATGACACGATAAAAAATAGACTTCATAACCCTTGGTTGGCTCATAACTAACGTAAAATTAACAATTGATTAGGTGGTGAGACATTTAACTTAATCTCGCATAGCTCAATTTTTTCAACATAAATCTCTAGCACCACATTGCCTTTAATCTCAGTAAAAGTGTACCCCTCTCTAACCATATGGGTTTTCTTACCCAGCTTAATTAAAGCGGTTCTTTCCTTGCCATAACCATCAATAATCCCGGCCAGCTCAATATCTGGTAGCACGGTTACTGCTGCGGGCGTAGTTGCCCCAGGCGTATCTGTTACTTGTGGCCCTAGTCGTTTTAATGCGCTCTGAAAACTATCACTAATCCGGGTTGGATCCTCTAATTTAACCGCCATTTTTGGTGTCATGGTATTCATTTTTAAATCAGCTGATGGTTTGGCTTTCATTGGGTCAGTTGCAGATAACGCTGTCTCAGGCGTAGCCGTTGAAGAAGCCTTCGTCGCTGTTTGTTGCTGGTCTGCTGACGCTGACGAAGAAGGAATTACAGGCGCAACCGGTGAGGCAGTATTGTTCTGATCATTATTAGAATTATCTCCTTGCCTATCTTTTGCCGGCGTATTAACGGGTAATACTTTTTTATCTATTGGTTTTACTGCGTCCACTGGAGTTACTTCCTCAGCCAAAACTGATAGTGGAAAAATGATAAAAAATAGAGTTAAAAATAGCAGTAGCTCAACCCTGTATTTTAAGATAATCATTGGGGGCTTCCTCCTGCTGCAGAAAACATAGCAACCAAAAAAGCACCATAAACAAACCCCACCATACCCCCAACTAAAACAGTAATTGCAGGGGCTATCATCCCCACCAACGCATCAATGGAATGATTTAACTCATCCTCATGAAACTCAGTCATTTCAATTAAAATATCATCCAGTGTTCCGGAATTTTCCCCAACTTTCATCATTCGTAACATTAACGGCATATAAGATATTTTTTCATTTAGAGGGTCAGATAAAGAGGCCCCCTGTAAAACTTTTTTTCGGGTATAAGCGACTCGACTGGCAAGATAAGTATTGTTATGCAACCTTTCCATTGTTTCCAGGGTTTCAATAACAGACACACCAGCAGCCAGCATCATCCCTGCAGCACGCCCAAAAATAACGGTGCCGTTTAACTGGGCAATCCTGCCCATAACAGGCACATGTAAACCAATAAAATCCAGCCACCATCGAGACGGTGGCCAATGGTTTAAAATCACAAAAACAACAACAACAATCGCAATAACCGTTAAAATTCCCGGGCCATTTTCCATAATCCAATCAGAACTATCTATTAAAGCCTTGGTTAATGGAGGCATGGGTTTGCCCATAATATTAAGTAAATTTTTAATTTGCGGAACAATTTTTACTAACATCAAAATGGCAATTCCAATTGCAAATATTAATACAAACAAAGGGTATTTCATTGCTGACGTTACTTTTTTCTTGATTTTCCGGCTTGCCGCCATCTCTGCTGAAGCTTGATCCATTGTTGTATGTAATGATCCTGTTGCCTCTCCTACCTTAATTAACTGAATTGTAAATTCAGAAAAATGTTTATGCTCTTCAAGAGCTTCAGTAAGGCTACTGCCTTGTTCAATCCTTTTCCCAATAGTCTCCCACAGCTTGCGCACACCAATTCGTGAATACTTGGCAGTCATTGCCAGTGCTTCCAGCAAACTAATTCCACTGCGTAACATCACCGCAATTTGATGAAACTCATGCTCAATATCAGCAGGACGAATAGACCGGTATTGCAGAGGGTTTAAACTCCAGGTCTTTTCACCTTTTGGTTTTTTCGCCTGAACCTCGTTAATTTTTAAAACCAATAAACCACTATCTTTTAAAGCCTTAATAGCCTCCGCTTGAGAATTACCCTCAATCGTAGCGCTTTGTTGCTGACCACTCCGGTTTCGAGCGGTATACCTAAAAATAGGCATATAAAAATCCAGAGAGTTCCCACGCTCTGCGTGGGAACCTATGCATAGACGCTCCCGCGTCCCGTGACGCGGGGGCGTCACTTGCTGCATTCCCACGCAGAGCATGGGAACGATTAACAATAAAAAAACCCAGATGGTTCCCACGCTCTGCGTGGGAACCCATGTATAGACGCTCCCGCGTCCCGTGATGTAGGAGCATCAGCTGCTGCATTCCCACGCAGAGCATGGGAACGATTAAAACCGAAACTAAACCTACCATGAAGAGGCGATCTGAATAACCTCAAACACAGAGGTATCACCGTTTAATAACTTCTTAATCGCATTCTCTAACAAACTATGAATTTCAGCTTCTTTCATTTTTTCAACCAACTCACCTTCCCCCATTCCCTCGGCAATCCCTCGCGCCCATTCGGTAGAAATTAACAACATT
>JAKIVF010000063.1 GCA_021647145.1 Methylococcaceae bacterium
TAGTGTATCATAAATAAGTGCTATTACTGGGTCAAATGATGCTTCTAAGCCAAATTCATCAACGTCCCAAAGTTTTGCGGTACGCTTCAATAAACGATCTTTAATTTGTTCTTTTGAAAAACTACTCATTTGACTCTTCTATTTTTTTTAACAAATGCAAAGATATACATAAAATATTTGTTTTCAATAATTACTTTTTTTTTTTGATTTTTTTCTATGTTATTACTTTGCGTAGGCTCTGGGACAAAATAAAAGTCGCCTCGAAGAGATGATGTTTCCCATGGGGTTTGTTTACCCGCTGAATCTTCTTCTACACCAACCCTGACGCGTTTAAAAACCTGCTCTATTGACAACCCTGATTGTGTCATATATTTTAGTAAATGTTTAGTATATGGACTATTTCTTCCTTGACCATCCATTGCAACATTGCCTGGTCCAGTAGAATAGGCAATGAGTGTTCCTGTTCCTCCTTCCATTCGAGCTAAACCCTTTGCAGTTGACCGGAAACTACGTAAAAATGGATTATCACGACAGGCATCTAAAACAACAATATTCAAAGGATTTTTGGCGTCATCTAAAGCTCGCAACAATAAATCAGCTTCAACAGATTCATCAGGAATTTCAAATTCTGATTGTATGTCGGCTCCTATGGGTATTAGATAATTTTTGCCAGAGACTTGCATGCCATGACCAGCATAGAAAAAAATACCTGTACCACCTTTTGTTTTTAATTTCTCCCCAAATTTACGAATGATATTTCGCATTTGTTTACGGGTTAAATTATCTTTATGAATAACTTCAAAACCTAGTGATTTCAGGTTTTTTGCAATATCAACCGCGTCATTAACAGGGTTGGCTAAGGGTATTGATTCATAGTTAGAATTACCTATAACTAAAGCTGTCTTTGACCCTGCACTAACGGCAAGAGTCTGAACAAAAAATAAGAAGACTAGAATTATATTTTTCATAGATAAGTGTTACTCGATAATCAATATCCTTAGTTTAATGATTGTTACAAAAATTGTCTTCTAGATTTCCCTAATGGAAGAACATCAGACCATTGACCAACCATTTCTCCATCAATAGTAAACATTTTAAATTCCAGTTTGAAATAAGCTAATTCTTCGCCGTCATCTCCATACTGACGTGTCGATGATAGTTCTGTGTTAACAACATAGTCGAAAGAAGTTGCTGATTTGTCCATCAGTCTAACAAGACCTGAGCCTAGTATAGTTTCGGTAATACGATCATAGATGTCTTGAATTCGAATGCTTTCATTGTCAGTGTTATTACTCATTTTTCCAACAACTAATTTTGGGCGTTTCCGTCCCCAACTTTGTACTTCAGTGGATGCCATCATTTTGTTCGTTACTTTTTCGGCAAAAGCAGTGTAATCTGCCATAGTAAGCTCAGCTTGTAAGTGAGCTCGGCTAGAATCATCAAGAATAGCAACTCTAGATTGGTTACCACGTTGTTTGGCGCACCCTGATAATAATAGAGCGAAGATTACTAATGTTATTATTTTTTTCATGTTTTTTACCTTAATAAAAAATGGTTATAGTATTTTGGTCTTTTGTTTTCTTTATTTGATTTTTACTCGATCTCTCATTGATCTTGGGCAAATAGGAGGTAGGGGTGGCGGACAAGGCACCATTTGCTTTGACTCTACCTCATGTTTATCTGAATCAATAAATAAATCATCAGGAAAACGAACGGTAAACTGAACAGAATAAGCCTGTTCAGTTTTTCCCATGCTTTGAAAACTTTTAATTTTTCGAGGGCTTAATACAAAACGATGCCAGACATTACTCACCTTAATAGGGAAACCTTGCTTGTCTCGCCATACGATTTTGTATTCAAGATTATAACGGTTATCGGTCAGGTTTTGGACATCAATTCCTGCTTTTTGAAGCAACCCTACCTGAGCTACTCTCACGTTGGTTATTAAAACTTTGTTAACCAATTCAGTAGAGCCAAGTATGAGAGTGGCTCGAGGGTGAGTATCATCAATAGTTTTTTGTGCTAGATATTTGACGTTTGCACCTTGATTTGTACTACAGCTCGCTGATAATAGGCAGATCAATACGAAAAATATTTTTTTTCTGATCATAGTGTTTTTACCCATAGTTTTTTATTGATTTGCGCATGAATAGCATTTTCAATGCTACGTGCATAAATAAAATTATGTGAATTTTTGTTTAAGGTTACGTTTTTCTTTGCGAGAACTCTTCCTTTTTTATCGTAACTAATAATGGTGATTTTCTTTAACCTTTTAGAAACATAGAATCGTGCTGCTGATATTTTTTTAGGTAAAGACATCCATGATCGCATATCTGGGTTGGCTACGCTCTCTCTAAATAATTTACCTGCTCTTCCAAGACTTCCTAATTGATTCCAAAATAAGTTTTCTCCAATGTTTCTGCCTATGGATGCAATCACCTTTGCATGTTCTACAGGTAACATATCTAATTGATGTCTTAAAGTAATAGCTTCAATATCTGCAATCGGGGAAAGAGTAGCCAAGAGAGTTTTTCCTGCTTTAATTTTTATAGTTTTGACTGGGGATTCAACCGGTTCAAAAAGAGGCGTTTTAATAACGACAAGTCCCCCTGCTATATTCATATTAAAAGAAAGTGTCTTTTTTTCAGGTGCAAAGCCATCTGCAACAATAACATGAACTAGGTGTTTATTTTTTGGAGGGGCTTTTTTTGTTGCTTTTATTGCTCTTTGAATAACTTTACTTTTGGGGTTAAGTTCCAGTGCTTTATTATATGAAATTCGTGCATTGTCGCGTAAAGACGAATCCTCATAACTATCAAATTCCTGAACAATGCCTGCCATATAAAAGCCAAAAGGATTAATATAAGCACTTTTGACACTAGTTGCCTTTGATTTATTACGATTGTATTGGCTAAAAATCAAGTCGAAAGCTTTAGGGGCATAAGACATGGTTTTTTTATTGTTTTTATCTTGTTTTTGCCCTTCGACTTCACTTTTAACTTCTTTGATTCTTTTTTCGAATGCTTTTTTCTCTATATTCTGCCAATCAATAGCTCTACGTGTAACATTGTAGGCCTTTCGTTCACCATTCAGTAAATAAGCAATGGATTTATAATTTAGCATCAAAATCCGTTCATAAGGTTCTCCATTATATTCTGTTGTGTCGCCTTTTCCACTCACAACACTTATTATTTCACGACCATATTTCATTGCCGTACTTTCAACAACGGTACGATCCATCTGCTGTTTTAAATGATTTTCCGCGGTAGCAAAATCTTCAATAGCGTCTGAGGTATGAGCCGTATCGACGGATAATACACCTGCTTCTACTGAGTTAAGGAAACTAGTACCATTTTTTTTTATATTTTTTTGCTCAGCTTCATAGGCAAGCTTCATTTCTCCTGCAGCAATATGATTTCTTATTGGTAAGAAATTTTTAGAATATCCAAAATAAGTGATTTCATGAGGTATTTCTTCTTGTTCTCTTTTTATGCCAAGATGATTGTTTTTGTGAGGTTGTGTGGTTGGAGTAACATCAGAAGGTCTTGGTGTCACGTGAGAGGGGGCAGGGTTTGAATGAGGAGGTCTCGGAGATCCTCTATGAATTCTTTTTAACCCTCTTAAAAAATCAAATGCTGTTGCTTCTTTTTCAGGAAAAAGAATTACAGCAGATATGAGTAATATCCCCATTGTAGTGCGAAGTGTTTTGTTTTTATTATTGTTCATTGTCAATTAAGTAGGAAATAGTACTGTTAAAAGTTTGGAGTATTAACTTCAATCTGCGGTTGTTGCGCAGCGACTTGTTTTTGTGGTTTACGTAAAACATCACCTTTTTGAACGTCAGCACCAGAAACTACAGAAGCTTTTGATCTGGATGTTTCAACATTATCCAGTTTTAATTCAGCCACTTTTGTTTCTGAAGAACCAAATGAAATGCCAGTGTCAGGATCAATTAGATCCTCACCCGGTCGCATGACATTAAAGGTATCACCATTTTTTAAGCCTCCATCTAAACCTCTATTGATGTACACAGTGCCATCAGGGAGTGTAGCCATGATTTTAACCGGATAAAGGCGTTGTACAATTTTGCTGACCATTAAATCAGTAAATTCATTTATCAGGTTACTGTATGTATTAGCTGATTGATTTTTATTATAGGTATCCAATTTCTTGTTAACACGTATTTTATCAGCAGCTAATAATTTGCCCGTATGACTATCCACTATTCTTAATGTTGCTTCGATAATTCCATAATGTCTCGTATGAATTTTATCGACATAAGCAACTTCTTTACTTTCTGAAGTTATCGAAAATTTATCTACAGCGGTTAAGACCAAATAGTCAGCACCAATCATTTCTTTAAGATAAGGGTCAATTTCATCACCCCCCATTAATGCAGTAAAGTTTTTTTCATCTAATACTTGATCTATTTCATGCCGTTCTAGAACATCAAAGCGGTTAGAATTGGTCAATTTAACCATAAGGTCATTTTTAATTCTTGGGTAGTCGTTAACCGATAAAAAGATATGATTATTGTTGGCATTAAAATGAACTTTACCTATAGCAATAGTTAATTTTCCACCTGTTGATGTTTTTTCGATGGTCGTAGTTGCTTGATTAGTAGAACTTTGTTGGTCTTGAATTTCTAGTAAATCTCCTATTTGTACGTCACCATCAATAATGTCAATAACGGAAAGAGTCTCTTGTATTGAGGTCAATTTGATATTGCCTGTTGGTTTTTTAATCCGGCCAATTGCAACACCGCTGGGATCTTGAATTTCTTTACCTGCTCTGGAAACTTTAAAAGTACTATCAGCTGTATAACCATCATTACTGCCACGGTTAATTACAAATGGGTCAGAACTGACAATTTTTGCAGGGGAGACTATATCCAGGATTTTTTGAGAAGCGATAGCACCAACGTGATCGAAAGTTGAGTATTCATCTCGTGTTGTTTCTCTGCCCTCAAAGATAGAGTCATTAACTTTAGTTCTAAAACTTGCTGTTCCAGCAATCATACCTGTTTTAGTATCAATAACTCGTAATCGAAGGCGCGCATCAGAAACGTTCTTGGTGATTTTTTTGTCTGATTCACTATAAGGAATATTGGTGCTTGTAAGCTTTTCCTGTGCTTTTTCCAGAACTGCGAAAACTAAAAAGTCAGCCCCCATCGTTGTACCTAAGTTTTGATATTCTTTAACAATATCATTGTGATCTGACAAAATACCTGTCCATTTAACGGTATATCCACTAACGTCAGGCAGGTCTTTAGTTGCTGCGTTCAGGGTTCTGTCTAGGAAAGACTCTTTGTCTCCCTTGCCGAATTGTTGTTCATTGATAATCTTTCTTAATGCCGTTCTTTCTATAACATTAAACCGGTTACTTTTTTGCAAATGCTCAATAACACGAGCAGCAAGAGCCTCTGGAAGTCCTATGTTTTGTTGAACAGCTCGGTCAGGAAAGAAATCGTTTATACCTAGTACTGCAATTTTGATTTGTCCTTGCTGAGCCTTTGAAAAGCCAAAGTTATCACTTGTGTTGTTTGCTTGCGATTTATCGTCAGTTTTTTCATCACTTTTTTCTCCACAAGCACTTATTAATAATCCGAAAATAATCAGAAAACTAAATTTTAGAAAATGACGTAATAAAGGTTGTTTCATAAAAAGTCCTTAGTGAAGAAAAAAATAAAAGAATAGATTAAGGAATGAGTTGGAAATTTAATCCTTATCCCTAATCAAGAAAGTCATTCAGGTTTCCTTAAAACGTTCCCCGCTTGCATGGGAAAGTCTTGAGGAGCTTCTTCTGAAATAATTTTGGCATAAGTCATTTTAGGTAAAATACGAGTCACTTTAACGGTACCTATAAACTCTTCACTTGAACCTAAAGATTCACCCGTATCTGGATCTATTAAGGCTTCACCGGCAAAATAAACATTAAGTTTTTCACCAACTTTAACGCCTCCGTCTTTGCCACGGTTAAGAATAACCTCGTTAGTTCTCATTCGTTTAACGATTTTCATTGGATAAACTTGAGCTATAAACTGGTTGGCTAATTGTGCAGCAACCCCTTTTGCTAATTTAGCAAAATAAACACTGCTAGGTACTCCAGTATTATCATTTACAACTGTTTCTTTTGTTGCGAATGTATCTTTAAGTGAAAAGGTAGTCACAATTTGACCCGTTGTAGAATCAATCATTTGTGCATTTACGACTAGAGAACCCCAGTCTTTACGTTTGAATTTACTATCAAAATTTGGAAGGGCTTTATGTTTTCTATAAAATTTAAAATCTTGAATAGTAGGTAGGATTAAGTAATTTGCATTATTGAGATTGCCAGAGGTGGCCGCATCACCCTTGGCTAGATCAGAATTAGCAAAATCTTGCTCATCAAGAACGGCCTTTAATGTACTCTTATCACGACTAAGTACTCGAAATTTTCTTGTTGCTCTAAAGGAATTCTCCATTTCTGAACGAATAGTATCTGTGTTTAATCGTTTAATTAAATTTCGATTTATTGTCTCGGCAACAATGGGTTCTTTAATTGCAACAGCAGGCTGAATAGCTTTTGCTAATAGATTGCTGGAAAAGAGTAAACTAAATAAAACCAAAGTAATTCTCATTGTTATTTTTCCTAATTTGTGAGTTATTGTGCTTTTTGTCATAAATTATATATGAACAGATTTTTATAAGCTATTTTATAATTCTATAAATTACAGGTAAGGTTTGATGACCTACTTTTAGGTGTCTTTATAAAAATAAAGTAAAACAATCAAGTAAAAGAATTACTCAACTCTATTTTTATTTGAACTCACCTAATTTTGATAACAATTAACATCGTCAGAAAAAAACTATTTTTATTTTTATCTTATGTCTTTACTCTTCAAGATGAAATTTAAAGTTTTTAACAAATAAAAAATATTTTTATTCATTGTAGAAAAGAGAGCTTGAAAATCAAAATATCTTCGATTACTTTCTATCAGTTAGTATGTGGGGTAGTAGAATTGATTACTCCCATAATCAATTAAAGAAATAGTAAATCTTGATAGGTAGTTAAAAAAAACGTTTTAAATAAAAACCAGTATAAGAAGAGTCAATCTTTGAAATATTTTTGGGTGTGCCTTCGGCCATTAAAGTTCCTCCACCGACACCTCCTTCGGGTCCCATATCAATAACCCAATCTGCGGTTTTAATAACATCAAGGTTATGTTCAATAATAATCACTGTGTTTCCATGGTCGCGTAAGGTGTGTAAAACTTTGAGTAGCTGTTTAATATCGTGAAAGTGTAATCCAGTTGTAGGTTCATCCAAAATATATAAGGTTTTTCCTGTATCTCGTTTTGATAATTCTTTTGCTAGTTTTACTCGCTGTGCTTCGCCACCCGATAGTGTGATTGCATTTTGGCCTAAGGTAATATAACTTAATCCAACATCAACCAAAGTATCTAATTTTTTTGCTAACACAGGAACGGGGTTAAAAAACTCAGCTGCATCTTCAACCGTCATGGATAAAATTTCATTAATTGTTTTACCTTTATAACGTATTTCTAATGTTTCTCGGTTGTAGCGTTTGCCTTTACAAATATCACAAGAAACAAAAATATCAGGGAGAAAATGCATCTCGACTTTAATAACGCCATCTCCTTTGCATGCTTCGCATCGTCCGCCTTTAACATTAAAACTGAACCTTCCAGGTGTATAGCCTCTGGATCTTGCTTCGGGTGTGGCCGCAAATAATTCACGGACAGGAGTAAAAATACCGGTATAGGTAGCTGGATTAGAGCGAGGGGTTCTGCCAATGGGGCTTTGGTCTATATCGACTACTTTATCAATTTGATTGAGCCCACTGACGTCATCACAAGGGGCTGGGATACAGCTTGCTTTATTAATTAGTCTGGCAGCATGTCGATAGAGAGTATCGTTAACTAAAGTCGATTTTCCTGAGCCTGAGACACCTGTTACACAGGTTAATAGTCCAATGGGAAAAGAGATAGTTACATTTTGTAAATTATTACCCTGAGCCTTATGCAGGGTAATTTTTTTCTTCTTGTTATTGGTGGTTAAAGACTTTGGTATCTCTATCCTTTCTAATCCAGATAGATATTGTCCAGTTAAAGATTTAGGATTGTTTTTTATTTCTTCTGGAGTTCCCATTGCGACGATTTCTCCTCCATGAATACCTGCTCCCGGCCCAATATCCACCACATGTTGGGCGGATAAGATAGCGTCTTCATCATGTTCTACAACGATAACGGTATTGCCTAAATCTCTTAGTCTAAATAAAGTATTTAATAGTTTTTGGTTATCACGTTGATGTAAGCCTATTGAAGGTTCATCAAGAACATACATGACACCAACTAAACCTGCACCTATCTGACTTGCAAGACGAATTCTCTGAGCTTCACCCCCAGATAAGGTGTCTGCACTTCTGTCTAATGTTAAATAGTCGAGACCGACATTAACTAAAAACTCTAAGCGTTGCTGTATTTCTTTATTGATTTTTTCAGCAATTTCACCTCTATGACCAGGGAGGTGTAGATCACTGAAAAACTCTAGTGCTTGTTTAACCGGTAAACTGGTAAGGTCTTGTATTGGCTTCTTTTTAATAAACACATGTCTTGCTGCTGTATTTAAACGAGCACCATTGCATTGGTCACATGCTTTTTTTGTCAGGTATTTTGCAAGTTCATCCCTTACCAGCTGTGAATCCGTTTCATGGTAGCGCCTTTCCATATTAACAATAATCCCTTCAAATGGATGGCTTTTAGTCTGTTTTTTACCTGTACCAGAAACGAATTGAAAGTTGATTTTTTCTGAGCCACTACCATAAAGAAGGATAGCTTTTATTTCTTGAGAAATTTCTGAATAAGGGGCTTCGGTATCAAAACCATAATGTTTGGCTAAAGAACAAATTATTTGATAATAGTAGGCATTACGTCTGTCCCAACCTCTGATTGCTCCACCTGAGAGACTAATTTCAGAATTATGTACGACGAGGTCTGGGTCAAAGTGTTGTCTTACACCCAAGCCATCACATCCAGAGCATGCACCTTTTGGATTATTAAATGAGAAAATTCGTGGTTCCAGTTCTGATATGCTATAACCGCATTGCGAGCATGCATATCGCTCAGAGAATAAAATAGAATTATTGTTTTCATCCATGTTGACTGCAATAGCAATGCCATCAGCAATGCGTAGTGCTGTTTCAAATGATTCAGATAGTCGTAGGGCATTATCTTCACGAATTTTAAAGCGATCTACAATGACTTCAATGCTGTGTTTTTTTTTTAAATCCAGAGTAGGGGGCTCGTCCAAATCAACAACATGCCCATCTATACGAGCACGAATAAAGCCTTGGGCTCGAAGGTCCTCTAATAGCTGGAGATGTTCACCTTTTTTTGCATTAATGACTGGGGCAAGTAACATCCAGCGTTCGCCCTCAGGTTGGGCTAAGACTTGATCTACCATTTGATCAACAGTTTGCGCTTCAAGAGAAGTTTGGTGATCTGGACATTCAGGAATTCCTGCACGAGCGTATAAAAGTCTTAAATAATCATAAATTTCGGTAATGGTACCGACTGTAGAACGAGGGTTATGAGAAGTGGATTTTTGTTCAATTGAAATGGCTGGTGATAATCCTTCGATATGATCAACATCGGGTTTTTCCATCATAGACAAAAACTGCCTGGCATAAGCTGATAAAGATTCAACATAACGCCGTTGACCTTCAGCATAAATAGTATCAAATGCCAGTGATGATTTTCCCGACCCTGAAAGGCCAGTAATAACAATTAATGAATCTCTAGGTAAATCTAGATCTATATTTTTAAGGTTGTGTGTTCTAGCACCTCTAATGCTGATTTTATCCACGAATAGAATTCCGGCAAATTAAATAACCTGATAATATACGTCTTTTTGTTCCAAAATAGCAAAGGAAGTATGAATATAATTAGGAGTGTTAGGTTTTGACACAGTTGCAGGATATTTCTAGCCCAATGACTGCGCTGGAGAAACGCGCAATTTTATCTCTATCCAGCATTTATGCTTTACGTATGCTGGGTTTGTTTATGATTTTACCTGTCTTATCTTTATTTACTGAGCAAATGGAGGGAGCGACTCCTTTCTTAATGGGTATGGTGATTAGTGTGTAGGGATTAACTCAGGCTGTTTTGCAAATTCCTTTCGGTTTGCTATCCGACCGATTTGGACGTAAAAAAATTATTATTATTGGCTTAATCTTGTTTTCAGCAGGTAGTGTAGTTGCTGCTGTATCAACAACAATTTACGGTGTTTTGCTGGGGAGAGCAATTCAAGGAGGAGGGGCTATTGCTGCTGCGATTATGGCTCTGGTTGCCGATTTAACGCAAGAGGTACACCGCACCAAGGCAATGGCAACAATTGGTGCTAGTATAGGGGTGTCCTTCGGCGTAGCTATTACTTTAGGGCCACTAATAGCTGGTTATGTGGGTGTTTCAGGTATTTTTTGGTTGACGGGTGTTTTAGCTATATTGGCAATTTTAGTGGTTTTGTTTATTGTTCCAAACCCTAAAAAATCAATAGTGCATCGTGATACAGAATTAGTGCCTAACCAAATTTTTAAGGTTTTAAAAAACCCGGATTTACTTAGATTAGATTACGGTATTTTTATTCTGCACTTATGTTTAACTGCAAGTTTTGTGGTTTTACCCTTATTAATAAGGGATGCTGGTTTAGCCGCAGAAAGTCATTGGAAAATTTATTTGCCTGTATTAGTTACATCAATGGCTGTAATAGTACCTTTTGTCATTATTGCTGAGAAAAACCGTAAAATGAAAAGAGTGTTTTTTGGAGCAATCACAACTTTAATGTTAGCTAACCTTGGACTGTTTAAGTTTTTTGATGACTTGTATGGATTAATAGGTTTTTTATGGTTGTTTTTTTGTGGTTTCAATTTACTTGAAGCAACATTACCCTCATTAATTTCTAAAACGGCTCCTGGTGATTTAAAAGGGACCGCAATGGGAGCATATTCTAGTTCTCAATTTATGGGAGCTTTTGTAGGAGGTGCTTCGGGAGGTTGGTTATACGGAGAACTTGGTGCTGAGGCAGTCTTTCTTTTTTGTGCTATCGCAACAGGAACCTGGAGTCTTGTTGCTTTATTTATGAAAGCACCAAAACATTTAGCAAATATGCTTTTGTCTCTAGAAAATATTAGTGAGGAAGGAAATGCTGAATTTACAGACAAATTACTTAATATTGTTGGAGTAGAAGAAGTCACTCCTCATTTTGAAGAAAAGGTTGCTTATTTGAAAGTAGACAGTCAACGGTTACAGAAAGAGAGTTTGCAACAGTTGATTAATGAATGGTCTATAAACTGATGAGAGGCAAGGGTATTTAAACCCTTCGCTTCATCAGTTATTTTTAGAAAAGAAATATGGGCGTCCCTATTATATTCCTTTTTTTGTTTCAGTATTAAAATGCATGTTACTAAAAACAGCCGCCATAGCGAAGACAACAGTAGAAACTATAAAACTGCCACTAATAAACCCAAAAAGGCCTACGATAAACATTATTCCTACAGTAATATCTTTACTCAAACTATTCATTAATTAACCCTCGTGTTTGTTGAAGTTGTATAGACTATAGCTGGATTTAACAAGAGGTGACATGAGTTGATTCACAAATAAATAATCTTGTATAAATTTGCTTGTTATAAATATGGTTTATGTGATCTAAGTACTGGGAAATGATATTGGATAACCAAAAAATAGTTTCTCATACGAAATAAACGAGCTATGCATTTAAATGCATAGCTCATCTAAATAATTTAGTCTTTTACTATTTTTTTGCTTCGTCTGGATGTAGAGCTGATTCGTTTTTTACTTTTTGCTTTTTTTATTCCCGCTTTATCTAAGGAGGAAATATTAAGTTGTTGTCCAGCAACCCTTACTTTTTTTAATTCCTGAAAGAGTTCTTTAGGCATTCCTGCTGGTAGCTCAACAGTACTATAATTTTCTTCAATTTTTATCCGAGCAATGTGCTCACCATCAATTCCTGTTTCGTTGGCAATAGCACCCACAATGTTTCCTGGTTTTACACTATGTGTATGGCCAACCTCAATTCGATACAATTCCATTTTTATTTCAGAATTTCGGTTTCCCCCACGCTGAGGTTTACGGTCATGATCGCGCCCACGTCCACGAACATTTTCACGAGGATGCTTTTCTTTTCTATCAGATCGAGTTCTTTTGGGTATTTCTTTAAGCAATAGAGGCGAGTTTCCCTGAGCTAATTTAGCTAAGGCTGCCGCTATATTAACTGCGGGAACATCATGTTCGGTTTGATATTGTTCAATTAGCTGAGAAAAGAAACTTAATTCTTCGCTGGCGAGAGTATCAGTAATACGTTGTTTAAAACGAGAAATACGCGCATTATTAATAAAATCGGTTGAAGGTAATTGCATTTCTTCAACTTTTTTCTTGGTGGCTCGTTCAATATTGCTTAATAATCTACGTTCTCTGGGAGATACAAATAAAATTGCATCACCAGTTCGTCCTGCACGTCCTGTTCTGCCAATCCGGTGAATATAAGATTCTGTATCGTAAGGGATATCATAATTAACAACATGAGTAATACGGTCAACATCAAGCCCTCTGGCAGCAACATCAGTAGCGACTAATATATCCAGTTTACCTCGTTTTAAATTATTGATGGCCCTTTCACGTAGTTGTTGCGACATATCACCATTAATTGCAGACGCCGAATGTCCTCTTGCCTCTAATTTTTCAGCTAGTTCTATAGTTGCAGTTTTAGTTCTGACAAAAATAATCATTCCGTCAAACTCTTCGGCTTCCAGTATACGAGTTAGAGCATCTAATTTATGAACGCCACTTACTATCCAAAAACGTTGGCGAATGTTATCTGCTGTAGCGGTTTTGACTTTGATAGTGACTTGCTCAGGGTTAGTCAGATATTTTTGAGCAATTTTACGAATAACAGTTGGCATAGTGGCAGAAAAAAGAGCGATTTGCCTTTTTTCTGGTATTTGCTCAAGAATCCATTCGACATCATCAATAAATCCCATGCGTAACATTTCGTCAGCTTCATCTAAAACTAGTGTATTGAGTTGATCGAGTTTAAGAGTGCCTTTACGCATATGATCCATCACACGACCGGGAGTACCGACTATTACATGGGCTCCTCGTCGTAGCTGACGTAATTGAGTGCTATACTCTTGACCTCCATAGATAGGGAGTACATGAAAGCCTTTAAGTTTAGAGGCATATCCTTGAAAGGCTTCAGCAACTTGAATCGCTAATTCTCGAGTCGGGGCTAATACAAGAACTTGCGGGTTTTTCTGTTTAATATTTATCTGCGATAAAATAGGTAAAGCAAAAGCCGCTGTTTTTCCTGTTCCTGTTTGAGCCTGGCCTAAAACATCTCTTCCATCTAACATAAATGGAATAATTTGGGCTTGAATTGGGGAGGGCGTTTCATAACCCGCATTTTTAACAGCGTCTAAAACAGGTTCTGATAAAGCTAAAGTATTGAAGGAAGGAAGTAGAGTATCGTTATCGGACATTTAAAGTAAGCCTTGTTGAATATATGGGTAAGCTAAAGAGCGAGGATTTAATAACATCTGAATCTTGAGTCTGTCTTCTATTATTGTAGAAACAGTTGTGCAACCTGCTATAAGCCCATTTCTATACCTTGAATACGAACAATAATCCTGTGCCAAGAGAGGGTCTTAATAAATCCTCGTTCCTATGATTTGGTAAAAGTGGGCGTAACAGAGCATTATAACATACTAAGGATGATTTTATAGGTTTTAAAATAAAGACGGGTGGGATTAACTGTGGATTAGTGCTGAAGTAGTTATCATTTTTCCGGTGTCATAATAATAAAATCAAATCAAATCACCAAACTCCCGTATAGGCCAAGCTAGCAGGCCTATCGTTAACCTAACTTTTTTAGCATACCCGTTGTGGTTGCTAACAAGGCGACCGGTTAATGATAAAACTTGCAGGCACTTTGTTACCTATGAAATTTAACTTGAAAAATCAGCTTTATAAACTAGTCTTTTCAGGGATAATTAGATAATTTTTGTAGTAAGAGTTTAGTTTGAATAAAGGGGTAACAAATACAACACCATAATTTCTATATACTTCACGCGGTCACGGATGTGGAACTTATATCGAGTTGATTTATATCAGTATGAAGTATAATAATGAACTTGGATTTAATCAATAAAACTTAGTTATAAAAGAGATGTTTTCGTGCAAATATTAATCGCTGATGATGACCTGACTTCCCGTTCTATGCTGGCAGCAATTAGTAAAAATTGGGGGTATACGCCAATAGTTGCCGAGGATGGAGAAGCTGCCTGGCAAATCCTTCAGGAAAATAAAGCTCCGCTTTTATTATTGATTGACTGGGAAATGCCTAAACTAAATGGGTTAGAGTTGTGTCGTAGAATACGTCTGGAGCTTGAAGATGCAATTCCTTTTATTATTATATTAACTGCTAGAAGTGATATTGATGATATTGTGGCAGGGTTAGAAGCCGGGGCAAATGATTACATAGCAAAACCATTTGCAAGTGCAGAGTTACAGGCTAGATTACAAGTAGGAAAGCGCATGCTTGAATTACAAGCAGAGCTTAATAAGGCAAAGAACGTTTTAACTTATGAGCGTGAAGTTATAGAAAATATAATTTTAAAAATGCGCGAGGCTACTTTTTTTGATAAAACACAGCTTCGAACTTTAGAGATACCCGTAGAAAATATTTCAGGTGATATTCTTTTATCAGCATTTAAACCTGATGGCACCAGGCATCTTATGCTGGGAGATTTTACAGGCCATGGGTTAACAGCAGCAATTGCAGGGCCCGCTGTTAATGATATTTTTTATTCAATGACCAGAAGAAATCAACCTTTGCTTAGTATTGCAAATGAAATTAATCAACAATTAATAACCAAATTACCAACAGGGTTATTCTTAGGTGCCATTTTTATAGAACTGAATCCTGATAATAATCTGACAATTTGGAATTGCGGAATGTCGGACGTATTAATTTATCGTAAATCTTATTTATGGAAAACAATAAAGTCCAGTTTACTGGCATTGGGAATTATTAACCAAGCATTTATTTCGACTGCGAAGCTGAAAGTTGAGTCTATTGATCGGGTTTATGCATATTCAGATGGCATTACTGAAACAATAAACCATGACAATGAAGAGTTTGGGCAGGAACGATTACAGCAAGCTATTCATAAACTATTACTTAACGATAAAGAGATAAATTATCTCAATCAAAAAGCAAGTCAATTTCGAGGAGATGCGAAGCAACTTGATGATATTACTTTGCTAGAATTAAGTTGTTGACGCTAGCAACCTCCTCAAACAGGGCATGATTAAAAGTAATGCAAAATATTCCTATAATTCATTGATTTTACTTGACTCTCTTATAAGACGGTCAGCAGGAATGAGGGAAAGCCCCAATACCGTGTTCTTTAGTAAGTCCTTAGAAGTAGAGTTAGTAGCCAACTTTATATCCTCAATCAAGGAACTTATACTCCTAACTCAAACGCCCAGTTTGCAGGGCAAGCCATGCTTTCCAAACAGCCAGTAATACTGCTAGAACAATAGGGCCAAGAAAGATACCTATTACGCCAAAAGTAGCAAGTCCTCCTAATACGCCAAACATGACAACAAGAAAAGGTATTTGACTAGCACCACTAATAACTAAAGGACGAATTACATTATCAACAGTACTAACAACAAAAGTTCCCCACGCTAATAATCCAAGGCCCTCCCAATGTGAATCCTCTAATAATAAAGAGAGTCCCACTGGAACCCATATCAGAGTCGCTCCAAAAGGAACAAGAGCTAATAAAGCTGTAGTTGCTCCTAATAAAACTGGGGCTTGCACACCGGCAGCAGCATAACCAAGCCCCGCTAAAAAACCTTGAACCATAGCCGCGAGAACAAAACCATAAACGACTGCTTTTGTAGTTTCACCAATAGCTTGTATATAAACATGCCGATGATCCCCAAGAAAACGAATAACACCTTGCTGTAATTGTGAAAGGATAAAGTGTCCATCTCGATAACAAAAAAAGACGGTAACTAATAGCACACCGGTTTTAAGGGTATAGCTACCTATTCCACCAATAAAACCGGCTAATTGACGTAACCATTGTCTACCCCATTCTATTAATTGTGCAACTAAACCCGAAAGATCGCTTGTTAATTCGTTGGTTAAATCTTGTAAATATGGACCAAGCCAAGGAATATGGCTAACAAAATAGGGTATTGGATGATCGTCTTGAGCAAGGTAAATAGCAAGCCTTCGGTATGTTTCTACTAGCTCTCTTTGTAACAAAGAAATAAACCAGAATATGATAACCAGAAGGGTTAATGACAAAAACCCTGTCATGATGATGGCACTAATATTTTTAGATTGGCTCACTCGACGGTTTAACCATTGATATAAGGGCCAAGTAACATATGTGAGAATAAAAGCCCAAACTATTGTTAAAAGAAATTCTTGTAAAATTAAATAGCTTAGATATAACAGAGCAATTAATAAAAGGGTAGGAATCAAGTATTGAGGTGAAAAAGTAACCGTTTGTTTTTGCATTTTATATCTTGATATTTAGAAACGTGGATAAAATAACTTAGGAGTGAGGATTTAATAAAATCCGGTTTTTAACTTGTATTTTTATCCGTATTCTTCGTTGTAGAAACAGTTGTGTAGTTAGGGCTACATAGCTATGTATTTAGCACCTAAAATGGTAAAAAGACAAGTAAAAGGTTGAATTTATTTTGCTTGGGTACTTTGGTTACCAGAGAGCCGGCAGCCCAGACTACAAAAACAAATTCTTATTAACCGCTTTAACCAAAGCCGTCTTATTAGTAATAAGCCCTTTATCCACCTGTTCCTGAAGATTTTGATCCAATGTTTGCATGCCGTCCTTACGACCCGTTTGAATTGAAGAATACATCTGTGCAACTTTAGCTTCCCTGATTAAATTACGAATGGCAGACGTACCGACCATAATCTCATGTGCAGCAACTCGACCACCACCAATTTTCTTAAGTAAGGTTTGAGAAATAACAGCCTGTAAAGATTCAGACAACATGGCGCGAATCATATCTTTTTCAGCGGCAGGAAAAACATCAATAATACGATCAATGGTTTTAGCAGCAGAAGTGGTATGTAAAGTACCAAACACAAGGTGTCCGGTTTCTGCGGCAGTTAAGGCTAAACGAATGGTTTCTAAATCCCGCATTTCACCCACCAGAATAATATCCGGATCTTCGCGCAAAGCAGAGCGTAAGGCAGCATTAAAACTATGCGTATCTCGATGAACCTCACGTTGATTAATTAAACATTTTTTGCTTTGATGGACAAATTCAATCGGGTCTTCAACGGTCAAAATATGAGCATGATTATTTATATTAATATGATTAACCATCGCCGCCAACGTTGTCGATTTGCCCGACCCCGTTGGCCCTGTCACTAAAACAATCCCTCTTTGATGCTTACAAATATCTTCAAAAAATTTAGGCGCTCTAATCTGTTGTAAAGATAAAACCTCAGAAGGAATGGTTCTAAAAACAGCCGCAGCGCCTCTGTTCTGGTTAAAAGCATTCACACGAAAACGAGCAATACCGGGTAACTCAAAAGAAAAATCCATTTCATAAAACTCCTCATAATCCTTACGTTGCTTATCATTCATAATGTCATAAATTAAAGCATGAACCTCTTTATGATCAAAGGCTGGAACATTAATCCTGCGAATATCGCCATCCACACGAATCATAGGCGGAAGCCCGGATGAAAGGTGTAAATCAGACGCTTTATTAGTGACAGAGAAAGTGAGTAATTCAGCAATATCCATAAAAAACCTTAATAAAACTATATAGACAAAGCAATAACTATACCGAAGGTTTAAAAGGTAGAAATCCGTTGATATTTACTATCTATTAAACTCCTATTATCTGGTTAAGCCCGTCAATAATCTCTTCTAACTGTTCCGGCTCTATTGCACCAATTTTTTTTCCAATTCTATCAACAGACAACGTTCGTATTTGACTGATTTTTACCCATGATTTCTTCTGTAGCTGTACTGATTTCAGGGCATATGTGAGTGGAAACTGTGCCTTCTGTGGTTGACTGGTAAGAGCCATGGTAATGACTGTAGCAGAGCGATTATTAAATACATCATGACTTAAAATAAGTACAGGTCTATGCCCTGCTTGTTCATGGCCTCGAACAGGATTAAGCTCAGCCCAGCGAACCTCTCCTCTTAATATTCCGGCCATTCCAAAAAGTCCTCCTGCAACCCTTCATCAGCAAAAGCCTTTTCATATTCTGGTTCTAGTTTGGAGCATTCTTGTGCGAGACGACTTTGATTTAAGCGATTCAGTTTTTCTTTTACTGCCTCTTGAATTGCACGACTCCTACTAGGGAATATTCTATTTTTAACTAGTGCATCAACTTGGGCAAGCATGTCAGACTCCAAAGTAATTGCAATTTTACTGCTACTCATTAAGCAATCTCCAAAAGTATGATTATTAATCATACCCAAAAAAGTGTCAAGGAATTGATGAGGTACAGAAAAACATAACGTTGGCAGTACAAAGAAAAGATAGGTTAACGAAAGAGGATGATCCGTTATTATCCTAGAAAGATCAGTTGGGCGCGAATCAATAGCTTGTGCTAGAAACCGTGATCCAACTGATTTTTCTAGGATTATGGCAACCCAACAAGCATAATGGCAAAGATGTTAATTTTTTGATGACCACTGCATTTGTAACTTACGATGGTTTATAGCGCAGTCTCGTAAATATAAGTTGATAAGTGTTTGGTAGGGAATGCCTGTTTCTTCTGTTAAAGATTTAAAGTATTCCACAGAATCACAATCAATACGTATTGTAACGGGTTGTTTAAGATATTTAAGATAAGGGTTTTTCTTCCCCTTCATTTTAGAAAAATCATAGTGCTCTTTCATTTTCTTTCACTCCAATAAGCTTTTGCTTCATCTTTATCTGCTTTTCTAGCAGAAATGATTCTGATTACCGTTTCTTCTTCCCTAAAACAATGGCAAACCACCAGTGTTTTTAATTTAAAACTTGTACCCAGTAAAAGAAAACGATCTTCGCTTTCCGAATGCTCAGGATCAAAAAATTGAAGGGCATATTCATCATAAAATGCTGTTTGAGCCTCGTCAAATGAAACACCATGTTTTGAAATATTTATCTTTTCTTTGATGTTATCCCATTCGAACTCCAGTTTATCCATAAGTACATTGTACTTATGGATAAACTGGAGTCAATAGTGAGATTATTTAAAAACCTAACATGGGTAGCAATAAACCTAGAAAAATCAGTTGGAACACGGTTTCTAGCACCAGCTATTGATTCCACAACACTTCAAAAAATGCCCGACTAACCTAATGTCTTACGCGACGATTGAGATCGTTTGGGCAGAAACAAAAATCCTGCGTCATAATTTTTCAAGTTATTCCATGTACGTTCCTTAACAAAATAACCGTTAGCCAAACCTACAAGACAATTAAAATAACATGTTGATTTAAGGGGTAAAAATTACAAAAAATTAATTAAACTGTGTTTATTGACACAATATAAATGTGCTATACCACTCACTTTTAAAGTAGACAGCTTTAAAAGAGTTGACTATTTCCACCTTTCGACTAGGGGAATATGGGGGGCGGGATATTGGCACAAGGATTGCTATATTCTTTGTGTTGCTAAAGTGCAATAAAACATGAACTTAGGATGGATTACGGATAATAATGAAAGCAGCGAAAGGAATCGCATCATCCTATCCGTTAAGAGGACTCAACACACCCCCTTAATGAAAAAGCTTTGGTAACACATACATTTGTATAAACAACTTAATGGAGAAATCTATAATGATACACACAATGAAAAAACGCCCTACAGTAGTAGCGGCAGCTCGCCAAGCGGGTTTGACATTGATCGAATTAACGATCGTCTTGTTAATCCTGATTGGGTTGTCAGGTCTGTTATTACCCCACAACTTTCTCATAAAAAATTCACTTTCTTTAACATAGAAACTAAAGCATCAGGTGAATCAATAAATTTTTCAATGCTAGCTTGAAAATTCGTTAGTCCTTTTTTACTCCACCGTATCAAATTCAT
>JAKIVF010000064.1 GCA_021647145.1 Methylococcaceae bacterium
GGAGTTATTCAACCCCCCGCCGGGACATTGGACCGTATACATAAATTTTTAAAATCTGAACCCGCCATTATTTCAATGGAAAACCCCCTTTCTATTCCTGAAACATCCCTTGAAGCTATCAATTTCAATAATCTTGATTTTAACTATCCATCAAGACCGGAACAACAAGCACTACACAATTTCTCATTGATTATTAAACCGGGTGAAACTGTTGCGTTGGTTGGTCCATCAGGGGCGGGTAAAAGTACTGTATTTCAGTTACTACTTCGGTTTTACGATATTCAACAAGGAAAAATTAGTATCAATGGTCAAAATATTTCTCAGCTTGAATTAAAAAAACTTAGGCAACATATTGCTATTGTCCCCCAAGAAACTTCCATTTTTGCAACCAATGTCCTTGAAAATATTCGCTTTGGGAATCCAAATGCTACGGATGAAGAGATCAAAACAGCGGCTAAAGCGGCGGCGGCAGATGAATTTATTGATCA
Organism: Methylococcaceae bacterium; assembly: GCA_021647145.1. Lineage (GTDB taxonomy): Bacteria > Pseudomonadota > Gammaproteobacteria > Methylococcales > Methylomonadaceae > QPIN01. The sequence continues at coordinate 489 of JAKIVF010000064.1, forward strand.
ATTACCTGCTGGCTACAATACTTATCTCGGCGAACGAGGTCTTAGATTATCAGTCGGTCAACGACAACGCATAGCCATTGCTCGCGCCATTCTTAAAAATGCGCCTGTTTTATTATTAGATGAAGCAACCAGTTCTTTGGATGCTGAAAGCGAACAGCTGGTTCAATTTGCGCTGGACCATTTAATGCAAAACCGAACTACTTTAGTCATTGCCCACCGTCTTTCTACTATATTAAAGGCTGATCGAATCGTGGTAATGAGTCACGGGAAAATTGTTGCTATTGGGAGTCATCAGACATTACTTGCGCAAAAAGGACTCTATGCCAGGTTGGCGGCTTTGCAGTTTGCTGATGTTTGATTAATTCATGCCCTATACTTCACGCGATCAGAGATGCAGAGTTTATAGCATGTTAATTTTGTCAACAGTAACAGCTAATTGGACAATAAAAAGTAGAACAATGCATGGAATAGAGATATCTTTAAAAGGTGGTTTCTACGCAGACAATTCATATTTCCGTAGTTTTTCAACTAATGTAGTCCGGCGCATATTAAGTAATTTGGCTGCATGAGCAACTACACCATTACATTCCTCTAATGCTTGTTTAATAAGGCCAAGTTCTAAATTACTTAAATATTCCTTTAAATCCAGACCTTGTTCAGGTAGCTCAGATGATGTTGCTATATTTTCTGTGGAAGTTTTTTCTACTTTTTTGTCCTCTAAATCATTTTTAATTAAAAGAGGCTCTGCTTCGTCTAAAACAAAGTCATCAGAAATCTCATACTGTTGAAATTTCTCTGGAAGATCACCTATGTCAATAGTGGCATTAGGGTGTGTAATCGTAAGTCTTTCAATAAAGTTTGATAATTCTCTAACATTTCCAGGCCAAGGGTGCTGCATCAATATAGCTAATGAATCTCTAGTAAAATACACTGGATCTTGTTTGTTTGCTTCCATACGGGCAACTAAATGGTTAACTAACAAAGGTATATCCTTAGTTCTTTCTCGTAATGCTGGTAATTCAATTGGAAAAACATTCAGTCGATAAAACAAATCTTCTCTAAAACGTTTTTCTTTAATTTCTTCATCTAAATTTCTATGCGTTGCAGCCACAATCCTTACATTACATTCAATTGATTTATTTCCACCCACACGTTCAAAAGTACGCTCTTGAAGTACTCTTAGTAATTTAACCTGCATTGGCATTGGCATATCACCAATTTCATCAAGAAATAAGGTTCCACCTTCGGCTATTTCAAATCGACCTTGTCTTGCAGTTATCGCTCCGGTAAAAGCACCTTTCTCATGTCCAAAAAGCTCACTTTCCAATAGTTCAGCAGGAATTGCCCCACAATTAACAGGCACAAAAGGTTTGTTTTTCCTGTTAGATGCAAGATGTATAGCTTTTGCAACAACCTCTTTTCCTGTTCCTGATTCACCTAATACAAGAACTGTTGCAGTAGAGTTAGCAACTTGATCTATTGACTCTCTTATAGATTTAATACTTTCACTATTCCCTGCCAATCCTTTATTAGCCACATTCCTGCTCGGTGTATCTTCAATTTTTTTTGGAACAGGTAGTTTTTTTAAAATTTCTGTAAAAACTGGCAACACACTTGGCCACTCATGAAAACCTGTCAACATTTTTTTAATCGGCGTTGGTATTTGTAAGGCAGTTCCTTTTTCAATCAATAATATAATAGGTAAATTTGCTGTAGCTTCTATAACTGTTTTAATTAAAGTTGCTTGTTTTTCACAGCCATCTCCTATAAAAACGGCCCGCACATCATCAAGATCCTTTAACAAGGAATCATAATCTATTGAGCTTGTTGTAGAAACCTGATATTCCATAAACAATAAGATATCCTCAAATTGCTGAATTCTTGTTTTATTATCATCAATTAACAACAACCGTGGCAAAGGCATGAATTTATACTCTTTCCTAATAAAATACTATATAAAATATAATTAATGCGAATTTTAATATCATCTCCACATCCTTAATCCAAAAAAACTCCGTTATACACTGAATAAGTAGCTTGCGCTAGAAACCGTGAGTAACTGTGTTTTTTAGTCAATGTCTGTTAAGGAAATTATTTCGTACATGCCCCTAACTAAAAACATTACAGATCAGTAGAAGTAAAGCAGTGAATCTGTATATTGTCAAAAAATCAATTTACTTCAACCTATTGGAATATCTTCTTTAGCTTTATTTTCTGTAAAACTAAAAAAAATGCTTTAAAAACTTGACAAATTTCTCACAACATAGAAACTAGGTACATGTTTAATAAATAATGAGTTCCTTTCTTTGAACGACCTTTCTCTAAGTGTATTATTTGGCATACTTGCTGCCTTACTTCTTCTTTCTGCTTTTTTTTCAGGTTCTGAAACAGCGTTAATGACCTTAAACCGTTATCGCTTATTACATCGAGTCAAACAAAAACATAAAGGAGCTATCAAAGCCAACAGATTATTAAAACGTCCCGACCGATTAATTGGTTTAATCTTATTAGGCAATAACTTTGTTAATATTCTGGCATCTTCACTGGCGACAGTCATTGCTATTCGTATAGGCGGCGAGCAGATGATTCCAGCCGCAGCAGGACTTCTTACATTAGCTGTACTGATTTTTTCTGAGGTTACACCTAAAACATTAGCAGCAATTAAACCTGAATTTTTAGCTTATCCCGCTGCCTGGATTTATACCCCCTTATTAAAACTCCTGTACCCAATTGTCTGGGTGGTTAATTTAATTGCCAATTTATTGTTAAGAATCGTTGGCGTTAATGCTGCTAAACATAAACAAGAATCGCTTAATACAGAAGAGTTAAAGAGTATCGTATCTGATGCAAAAAACCTAATGCCAGCCAGATATCAAAACATGCTCTTGGGAATTTTAGATCTTGAATCTGCATCTGTTGAAGATATTATGACGCCTCGGAATGAGATTATTGGGATTGATTTAGAAGACCCTCTTGAATCAATTATCCATCAAATTCAAAATAGTTCTCATGCTCGCCTACCTATCTATAAAAAAAGCATTGATCGCGTTGTCGGTTTTCTTCATTTACGAACAATTATTGCCTTAATCAACCAGCCCGGCTTTGATAAACAAAGTATTACTGATAATCTGGCCAAGCCTTTTTTTATTCCTGAAAATACACCTTTGCATCAACAAATACAGACTTTTAAAGCTGAAAAAATTCGTATAGGCCTAATTGTTGATGAATATGGAGATGTCCAAGGATTAATAACTCTTGATGACTTATTACAAGTCATTGTTGGGGAATTAGTTTCTGAAGTAGCTGATGTAAAACAACAAAAAGATGGAAGTTATTTGGTTGATGGTAGTGTAACTGTACGAGAACTAAACCGTATCACTCATTGGGAGTTACCTACTAAAGGCCCAAAAACATTGAATGGGCTTATTATTGAGTACATGGAAACAATCCCTGAACCAGGTACAGGTATAAATCTACATGGTTATAGATTAGAAATAATAAAACGTGAAAAAAACACGATAAAGCTGGTTAAGTTTTACCCTGAAGAATAAATGACTCAATAGTCACATACCAAATACTATAAATTTCGACTGCCCTAATAGATAACCTTTGCATGTTCGAACGAAATTTTTAGTGATATATAATTTATACGTCTATACTTTATAAAATAAAAGCACTATATTCCTATTGAGACTAATGGTAAAGTTTACTATTTCATTAAATAATAAATCTATTAAATCTCAAGTCTTCGATAAGAATGTTATTAATATCGGCCGCAATAATAACAATGATTTATCAATTGATAACCCAGCCGTAGCGCCAGTTCATGCCACTATTACCCTTAATGGGTATGCTTATATTATTACTCAGAGCGATAAAGACTATCCTCTTATTATTAACGATAAAGAAACAAAAGAAGCACGCTTAATTAATAATGACAAAATAGCCATTGATAACTATACAATCACTTTTAATTCAGCAAGAATCATTTTTTCTTCACATAATGACAATGTAATAGAGAATTCATCTCCACCTATTAAAGAAAAAATAATAATTCCGAATGCCAATGTTCAAATTTTAAGTGGGGAACATATCGGTCGCGTCATTTCATTAAAGAACAATAAAGTAACCTTTGGTAAAAGCAGTTCTGGCTCTGGTCTCGCTATAATTTCTAAACAATCAGAGGGCTACTCAATCTCTTTAATTGAAGCGGCTTCTGATATAACAGTCAATTTTGAGCCTTTAGGGAAAAATTCAGTAATTTTGAACAATAATGACATGCTCGTCATCGACAATATTTCCATGCAATTTTTTCAAGAAAACTAACTATGACAAACCCAATGAATGATAAACGACATTTTCACCGTATTTTCTTTAATTCTGATGTTACTTTAAGTAATCAGTCAACAAAATTACCTTGCAAACTTGTTGATATTTCATTACAAGGTTGCCTTTTACAGTTTGAAGAAAAACAGTTTGAAGAAAACTGGACTGGTGATCTAGACGGTTTATATACATTAAACCTTAACCTCTCCGATGAGATAAGCATTACTATGCAAACTAGTGTTGCTCATGTCGTTGGGTCAAATGTAGGTTTTAAATGTGAGCATATTGATATTGATAGTATTTCTCAACTTCGTCGTTTAGTAGAGCTTAACCTCGGTGATAGCGACTTACTAGAAAGGGACTTACTTGCACTGGCTGAATTTAAAGAGCACTAATACCTTTTCATAGACTAATTCTCAATATCACCAATCGCATCAAGCGCTTCAGATACAGTTGATACAGCCCTTATTGACAATCCCTTAACGGGTGATTTTGGATTGTTTTTTTTAGGAATAACCGCATGTTTAAACCCATGTTTCACGGCCTCATTTAGCCTTGCATATCCATTTGCAACTGGCCTGACCTCCCCATTTAGCCCTATTTCACCAAATATCACTATTTCATAAGGCACAACTCTGTCTTTAAGGCTTGAAACAACGCTTACTAAAATAGCCAAATCAGAAGCTGTTTCTGTCACTTTTATTCCCCCAACAACATTGGCATAGATTTCATCATTAGCAGTGAATATCCCAGCATGCCGGGATAAAATAGCTAATAACATTGCCAACCGATTTTGGTCAAGTCCTACAGCTAACCGACGTGGGTTTCCATATTGACTTTCAGTAACTAATGCCTGAATCTCAACTAGCAATGGCCGCGTTCCTTCCCAAAGTACCGTCACAACGCTTCCTGAAGAGGGTTTATCAGAGCGAGATAAAAACATTGCAGATGGGTTTTTAACTTCTTTCAGCCCTGTACTTCCCATTGCAAAAAAACCTAGTTCACCCACGCTGCCAAATCTATTTTTATCTGACCTTAGCACCCTGTATCTAGCATCATCTGTTGCCGATAAAATCACTTGAGCATCAACAATATGGCTTAAAGTCATAGGCCCTGCTAAAGACTGATCTTTAGTCACATGACCTACCATAAAAATTGATACGCTATTTCTTTTTGCATATTGAGTAAGATAACTAGCAGATTCTCTGACTTGAGAAACGGAGCCAGGTGCTGATTCAGAATCCGCAGTATGCATCACTTGAATAGAATCAATAATAACAACATCTGGTTTTTCTTCATCAATACAATCGCAAATACTTTGTACAGATGTTTCCGCAAGCATTTTTATTTTTCCTACATCCAATTCCAATCTACTCGCACGTTCAGCAATCTGCTGTAAAGACTCTTCACCAGATACATAGAGTACCGAAAAATTAGAGAAAGCCACTTTGGCAATAACTTGCAACAAAATAGTACTTTTTCCTGCGCCTGGAGCACCACCAATTAAAACCACACTCCCTCTTACAATTCCCCCACCCAAGACACGATCAAATTCAACTAATCCAGTTGATATTCTTTCTGCTTGTGCCAAGTCTACTTCCGATAAAAATTTAACTTCTGACTTAGCACCTGCGTAACCAGATTTTTTTGGGATATGTTTTTTATCAGAACCTAACCTAACTTCTTTAATGACATTCCATTCGCCACAACTAGTACATTGCCCACCCCACCGAGGATAATCAGCACCACATTCTGTACACACATAGGCTATTTTTTGTTTTTTTGCCATAAATTAAGAATTAGTTATATTGCTTATTTTCAAACTGTCTAAGTCTCCACTATGATTAAAAGATATAATAAAACTATAACTAGATTTATATTTTCTTCATTTCTACTCTTGGAGTAATTCCACATAAAAGCGTATAAGGAATCGTATCGGCATACTTTGCAATTTCTTCAACGGCTAGCCCATCGCCCCATAACATGACTTTGTCTCCAAGCTTTACATCTATTTGGTCGGATAAATCTACTGTAATCATATCCATTGAAACACGTCCAATTAGCGGCACCCTTTTTCCATTAATTAAAACTGGCGTCCCTGTTTGTGCATAACGAGGATAACCATCGCCATAACCTATAGAAACCACCCCTATTTTTGTTTTTTTATCACTAACCCAGGTTCCTGCATATCCTACTGTTTCTCCCTTCTCAATATCTTTGACTGCAATTAATCGAGAATAAAGACTCATTACGGGCTCAAGGCCTATCTCCTTTCCAGTATTTTCTATAAATGGTGAAACACCATACAGCATAAGGCCAGGACGAACCCAGTCTAGTATTGAATTAGGCCAAGCTATGATTCCAGCTGAGTTTGCGATACTTTTTTCAGCTGAGTAATTATTTACACTCTCATTAAAAATTTTAATTTGCTCTGAAGTAGTGGGGCTATTAGTATCTGCACTAGAAAGGTGTGTTATTAATGTAATCGACTGATTTACATTTGAACAACCCATAAGTCGTTGATAAACAGATGTAAACTCATTTATTCTAAAACCTAAGCGATTCATGCCTGTATCGTGTTTTAACCAAACAGATATTTTTTTTATAGTCGAATATTTTTCTAAAATATCTACTTGCTCCAAAGAATGCACCACAACGTCTAAATTATTTTTAATTATAACTTGTAATTCTTCTTCACAAACAAACCCCTCTAAAATGATAATTCTTTTAGTAAAACCAGCCTTGCGCAATCTTATTCCTTCATCTACTCGTGCTACAGCAAAAGCATCAACATCCTTTAATTCAGATGCAATTGATAATAAACCATGACCATAGGCATTCGCTTTAATAACAGCCATAATTTTTGCCCGAGGCGCATATTCGCGTACTTTTTTTATATTATGACTGACTGAACGCATATTGATTGTCGCATAAGCAGCGGGCGTCATTCATAGTCCTCATCAAAATATGGGTCTCCAGCAAAATTTTCAAACCGAGTAAACTGCCCCAAAAAGGTTAGCCTAACCGTTCCTAATGGACCATTACGTTGTTTACCGATTATAATTTCGGCTATCCCTTTATCTGGGCTGTCTTCGTTATAAACTTCATCACGATAAACAAACACTATTAAATCTGCATCCTGCTCTATCGCTCCTGATTCTCTTAAATCTGACATAACAGGGCGTTTATTAGGGCGTTGTTCTAAATTACGATTTAACTGAGACAATGCCACTACAGGAACATTTAATTCTTTTGCTAATGCTTTTAAACCACGGGAAATATCAGAAATCTGTTGAACTCTATTCTCTCCACTTGAAGGGGATTGCATAAGCTGCAAATAATCCAAAACAATCAACCCTAGCTGACCATGCTCGCGTGTCAACCTACGGGCTCTTGCTCTAACTTCAGTTGGCGTTAAAGCGGGGGTGTCATCAATAAATAACTTAGTTTCAGCCAACAAATTAATAGCTGAGGTTAATCGAGGCCATTCATCATCTTCCAATTGACCTGTTCGAACTTTATTTTGATCAATTCGTCCAAGCGAAGACATCATCCTCATAGCTAAAGAATCACCCGGCATTTCCATACTGAATACAGCAACAGGCTTATCACCTTTAATCGCAATATTCTCTGCCATATTCATAGCAATAGTAGTTTTACCCATTGAAGGACGACCAGCAATAATAATTAAATCAGCAGGCTGTAGCCCTGAGGTTAATTCATCTAGATCAGAAAACCCTGTACTTTCGCCGGTAATATTACCTTCCTGTTCATACATGGTCTCAATCTTATCAACCGCTGAGGCTAATAAGTTCTTAATTGATTTAAACCCACCTTCTTGACCACGCTGTCGTTGTTCAGCAATTTTGAAAACTTCTCTTTCTGCATTCTCTAATAAATCAGCTGTTTCTCTACCATCTTTATTAAATGCAGAGTCTGATATATCAGTTCCAACATGAATTAATTGCCTAAGGACCGATCTATCACGTACTATATTGGCGTAAGCAACAATATTAGCTGCACTTGGAGTTTCTTTCGCTAGCATGGCTAAATAGCTTAAACCACCAACAGATTGTAATTCTTCAATTGCATCTAATGATTCAGACAAAGTAATAACATCAAAAGGTTCTTGCTTCTCAGCAAGTTGCTCAATGGTAGTAAATATTAACCGATGATCTTTTCTATAAAAATCCCCGACAATGACTTTGTCTGCAATAGAATCCCATGTCTGATTATCCAGCATTAAGCCTCCCAATACAGACTGCTCAGCCTGAATTGAATGGGGTGGAATTTTAAGTGACTCAACTTCAAAATCAGGTGCGTAAGAATAATCTTCCATATTTTCTAAACTATTAATAACTGAATATCTATTATATAAAATAAATCAATAAGTATCTCACCTTAAAAACGAATGAAAAAAACTCCTATATCGGTTATTATTCATATAATAATCTAAACAACATTTCATTAACAATTGAGCTATTTCCTAGAAAAACCAGATAAGCTCGTATTTATAATGCAAGCCATTGGTTTATAAATGAACATCTAATAAATTTTGCTCACTAACCTAGAAGTAATCCTATGACACAAGATGAATTAAAACAACAAGTTGCTAAGTCTGCCTTAGAATATATTAAAGGCCTTTCCATTATTGGCGTAGGAACAGGTTCAACCGTCAATTTTTTTATTGATATGCTTGCTGATTATAAAGCAGATATTGAAGGAGCCGTTTCTAGTTCTGATGCTACATCTGAACTCCTTAAAAAAATTGGAATTCCAGTTCTAGAATTAAATGATGTCGGCGATATTGAAGTTTATGTAGACGGTGCCGATGAAGTTGACCCTCGAAAAAAACTGATCAAAGGTGGTGGTGGAGCCTTAACTAGAGAAAAAATTATTGCCGCTGCTAGCAAAAAATTTGTTTGTATCGTTGATAGTAGTAAATGCGTTGATGTATTGGGAAAATTTCCCTTACCCGTTGAAGTCATACCTATGTCGCGTAGTTATGTTGCTCGTGAAATGGTTAAATTAGGTGGTCAACCTGTTTGGCGTGAAAATTATATTACTGACAATGGCTGTGAAATTCTAGATGTACATAATTTAGAAATCACCAACCCAATGGAATTAGAACGAACAATTAATGATGTTACTGGTGTATTAACTGTTGGTTTGTTTTCACATAGAGCCGCAGATGTTGTGTTGGTTGGTAATGGTGATAAAGTTGATGTTATGTAAATAACATACAAGTGTTAAACTCATAAAAAAAGGCCAATATAGTTAGACTATACTGGCCTTTGTTAAATTTTAAGCAGTTTTTATTACAGCGTATTTAACGCATTCAAATCAGAAAAAGCCTGCTCTAAACGTGCCGCCATTGCAAGCTCACCTTCACGTTGCCATACACGAGGGTCATAATATTTCTTATTTGGACTGTCCTCTCCATCTGGATTACCAATTTGACCTTGAAGGTAAGCTTCATTCTTTTTATAGAATTTCATAATACCTTCCCAAGTAGCCCATTGAGTGTCAGTATCGATATTCATTTTAACAACACCGTAACCAATTGACTCTTTGATTTCTGCTTCCGAAGAACCAGAACCACCATGGAATACAAAAGTTAAGGTATTCTCACCCACATTGTATTTTTCAGAAACATATTTTTGAGAATCACGTAAAATTGTTGGTGTTAATTTAACATTCCCTGGCTTATACACACCATGCACATTTCCGAAAGAAGCGGCAATAGTAAAACGATCACTTATTTTGCTTAACTCTTCATAGGCATAGGCAACCTCTTCTGGCTGCGTATAAAGTAAAGACTGATCCATGTCAGTATTATCTACACCATCTTCTTCACCACCCGTGACGCCTAATTCAATCTCAAGAGTCATATCCATTTTCGACATACGCTCTAAATATTTCCCACAGATAGCAATATTTTCTTCCAAGCTTTCCTCAGATAAATCCAACATATGTGAGCTGAATAAAGGCTTACCAGTTTCTGCAAAGAATTTTTCACCCGCATCTAATAAACCATCAATCCAAGGAAGTAGCTTTTTTGCACAATGATCAGTATGTAAAATCACAGGGACTCCATACGATTCTGCGACAGTATGTACATGCTTTGCACCTGAAATAGCACCAAGGATCGCATTGCCTTGTCCTTCAAGCTTTAGTCCTTTACCCGCAACAAAAGCCGCTCCACCATTAGAAAACTGAATTATTAATGGGGCTTTCACTTTAGCTGCTGCTTCCAATGCACCATTAATTGAATCAGTATTTATACAATTTACTGCAGGTAATGCAAACGCATTTTCTTTACAAATTGCAAAGATTTTTTGAACATCATCACCAGTTACAACACCTGGTTTTACGACGTCTAATATTTTTTGTGACATAATTTAAATCTATTTGTAATATAAATCCAGTATCAATACAAAGTATTGATAAATTAGAAAATAAGTGATACCCATTAATAACTGATATCACTAAATCAATTTAAGCTCCTACAGTAATTTTTGATAACCTAGAAGCTAATAATTCTTCTAATGAAACCAGAGCTTTTTCAAAGCCATCAATTCCTTCTGCTAGTTTATCAGTAGCCATCTGATTATCAGCATGCATCTTTTCAAATGTAGCTTTATCCATAGAAATTTTTTGAATATTCATTGCTTTAGCTTTTTCTGGATCCAACTTACGAGGCAAATCACCTTCTGTTGCCTGCAAGTCAGAAAGTAAAGCTGGTGATATAGTTAACAAATCACATCCTGCTAACTCAGTAATTTCTCCTAAATTACGGAAACTAGCTCCCATAACTTCAGTTTTATAATCAAATTTTTTGTAATAATTATAAACCTCTGTTACTGAAATTACACCAGGGTCTTCTGATGCTTCGTATGAATCTCGACCAGTATCTTTTTTATACCAGTCAAGAATACGCCCAACAAAAGGTGAAATCAATGTAATGTTGTTTTCAGCACAAGCAATTGCTTGGTGCATACCAAACAACAGTGTTAGGTTACAAGAAATCCCTTCTTTTTCTAAAACAGCCGCCGCTTGAATTCCTTCCCAAGTTGATGCAATTTTAATTAATATTCTATCTTTAGAAATTCCAGCAGCTTTATACTGTTCAATTATCTCACGACCTTTTGCAATCGTCGCTTCTGTATCGAAAGATAAGCGTGCATCAACTTCAGTTGAAACTCGGCCAGGTATAATCTCTAGAATTTTAAGACCAAATGAAACAGCTAATCGATCAAAAGCAAGCGTTACAACATCCGCTTCACTTGCCGAATCACCAAGTGTGTCAATAGCCCCTTTTAATGTATTATCTACAATTTCTTGATACTCAGGCATTTGTGCAGCCATCGTAATTAATGAAGGGTTGGTAGTTGCATCACGCGGGGTAAATTCCTTTATTGCGTTAATATCACCTGTATCAGCAACAGCAACTGTTACTGCTTTAAGTTGATCTAATAAATTAGCCATGTTTTGTACCTACTATAATTAAAAATTAATTTGATATAACATTAGAATTATTTTTTGATATTTATGAATCTAATGCATATGAACAGCTTAAAAAGCTGAATATGATTTACACTTCCTTGTGTAATTGTTACTCGAATATTGCAAACGCGGGATGAGATGAGAGGAAACTATCAAGTTGGAAATTATTAAATTAATCGTGCTTTTTTAAATATTTTTCAACCCCTGATACACTTTCTTTAACTCTTTTTTTCTCATAAATAGTTTTCTTTGCCATATATTTACTTACGCTACTCACTGGCGAGTCTTTTTCTTTAGTTGCTAAATATTTTTCAACACTACTTACTGCTACACTTTTTTCTAGTTCGGTATTCAGACTTTCCTTTTCTTGTAAATATTTTGAAACTCCGGACAACCTATCTTTTGTGTTACTAGAAATATTGTGTTTATTTAAATATTTTTCTACACTGCTAACGCTTGAGTCTCTAGCTGATAAAGTATTTTTTATTTCTTTTGACTCGTCTGGACCAGCTTTATCCTTTCTGAATAGAACAAAACAAAATAAGAAAGAAACAATAAGTGCTAGTAAGTAATTTTCTTCCATTTACTTTAGCCTTTATCTTTCAAGTATTTTTCCACTCCTGTTACTGAAGCCACCCGAGCAGAAACCTTTTGCTTTGCAACATATTTTGAAACACGGCTAACAGAAGTATTTTTTTCTTCTAAATATTTTGCCACTCCACTTGGTGTTGCTCCCACTTTTCCTTCTAAATATTTAGAAACACCACTTACAACACCATCAGTACTTGCTCTTACTGAAGGCTCAGCAGATTTCTTGGTTGCCTTTTTCTTTTTAATTACTTTCCTTTTTGTAGGCCCTTTATTACTGGCATTGTTCCTGTAGAAAACAAACCCTGCCACAGCAAGGAGAGAAAGGCCTATAATTAAGTCAAGTGACGATTCATCAGAGTTTACTTCAGTAGTAGTAGCAGAAGTAGAAGTAGAAGTACTATCGCTACTACTTGTAGATGACGATGATGAAATTACTTTGCCTGGCTTATGTTTATAATCTTCATCTTTATACAAAACTTCTGGTTCAAAATTAGCTGCAGGATAATTTGAATCAGCAACACTGACTTCGCCTGTATCAGCAGACTTAGCTTTTGATGATGAAGAATCATCTGAAGAAGAGCCGGAGTGCTTATAATCAGAATCTTGAAAAACCACTTTCGGTTGAAAATCAGTTGCTGGATAATCATCATCTGCCCCCGCTACTGAAGCGGTTAATAATAACGAAACCAACAAACCATTTGTTAATTTACTAATATTCACGTCTATTTCCCCACGATATAACATTATTTTACAAGCATTTATTTTAGTTATTATTATATTAACTCAAGTTAGCCCTTTCTCACTAAAAAAGGGCTAACTACAATCTAAAATATTATGTTTTTAAAATAGTTTATTTAATTTAAAGAATGCTTTTAACATTCTTTACCACGTTTTCTACAGTAAAGCCGAAGTGTTTCATCACATCTCCACCTGGTGCTGATTCACCAAAAGTATCAATTCCTACAACTCCACCTTCTAGACCTACATATTTACGCCAGTAATCTGTCACGCCCGCCTCAATAGCAACACGTTTAACACCTGGTGTCAACACACCGTCCTTATATGCCTGATCCTGACGATCAAAAACATTAGTAGATGGCATAGATACAACTCGTGCCTGAATGCCTGACCCAGAAAGCTCTGCTTGTGATTTAATTGCCAAATCTACTTCTGATCCTGTTGCAATCAAAATAACATCTGCCGCACCTTTTGCTTCTGATATTACATAAGCACCTTTATCTATTGCTGCTATTTGATCTGCTGTACGCTCTATAAATGGGAGCCCTTGACGACTCAATACCAAACTTGTTGGCCCATCCATTCGTTCAATCGCCTTTACCCATGCAACAGCTGTTTCTGTTGAGTCAGCCGGACGCCAAACATCCATATTTGGAATTAGACGCATTGCTGAAGTATTTTCAACGGGCTGGTGTGTTGGTCCATCTTCACCTTGTCCAATCGAATCATGTGTTAATACAGAAATGGTACGAATTTTCATCAATGCTGCCATGCGTAATGCACTTTTAGCATAATCAGAGAACATATGAAATGTTCCACCATAAGGAATAAATCCTCCATGTAATGTCATTCCATTTATAATGGCAAACATACCAAATTCACGTACACCGTAAGAAATGTAATTACCCATTTCTTTTCCACTTACATGTTTAAAACTATCACAGCTAGTCAGGTTAGAACCTGTTAAATCTGCCGAACCACCCAAAAACTCAGGTAAAGTTGGCGCTAAACCAGCAATGCATTTTTGTGATGATTGACGACTAGCAAGGTTTTCTTTCTTGTTATTTGCTTCTGCAATCAATGCCTCTGATGCTTGCTTCCAGTTTGCTGGTAACTCACCTGCCATACGACGTTTAAATTCTGCAGCAAGCTCTGGGTATTCTGTGGCATAAGCATCAAACTTTGCATTCCACTCTGCTTCGACTTTAGCACCTTTTTCTTTAGCATCCCAACCTGCATAAACATCATCAGGAATAACAAAAGGTTCATACTCCCAACCTAGTTCTTTACGAGTTAATGCAACCTCTTCATCACCCAAAGCAGCACCATGACAATCATGGCTTCCACTTTTATTTGGTGAACCAAAACCAATGATCGTTTTACAACAAATCATTGATGGTTTATCTTTCACGCCTTTCGCTTCAATAATTGCCGCATTGATAGCATCTGGATCATGTCCATCAACAGAGACCACATGCCAACCATAAGCTTCAAAACGTTTGACTGTATCGTCTGTATACCAGCCATCTATATGTCCATCGATTGAGATATTATTGTCATCCCAAAATGCAATTAGGTTTCCCAGCCCCCAAGTTCCAGCTAATGAACATGCTTCATGTGAAATACCTTCCATCAAACAACCATCACCTAAGAAAACGTAAGTATTATGGTCTACAATTTCATGCCCCGGCTTATTAAATTGATCTGCCATCAACTTCTCAGCCATAGCAAAACCCACGCCATTTGTAATACCTTGGCCCAATGGTCCAGTTGTGGTTTCTATACCTGGTGCATAGCCATATTCAGGGTGCCCTGCACATTGCGAATGCAATTGACGGAACGATGCTAGCTGTTCCATTGCCAAGTCATAACCAGTCAAGTGTAAAATCGAATAGATCAACATTGAGCCATGTCCATTGGATAATACAAAGCGATCTCGATCCGCCCAATCTGGACTTGTTGGATTATGCTTCATGTGGTCATTCCACAATACTTCAGCAATATCAGCCATTCCCATTGGAGCACCTGGGTGACCTGATTTTGCTTTTTGAACTGCATCCATGGTTAATGCACGGATTGCGTTTGCTAAATTTCGACGTGAAGACATCTTATTTCTTCTCCTAAATGTGATTATCGTGTGCGTTCTTCGGTTCAATTCAATTGATCTATTATTCTCAAATTACTTTTTCTCTTGTTATTCTGATCTTGACTTTTATGTCAACTTTGATTGAATTCTAATTTTTAGATAAAGTTAAACGAGCAAAGTTAATTTCCTCGTTTAACCTTTAATTTATTCCATATTGGCGTGTCTAGATTTCATTTCTTCTTCTGGAATACCTTTTTCCCAGATCAAATGTGAGACTACAGCCTCGAGAAAGCATAGAGTAGATAATTCAAAAACTGTTCCCATCGGCATGCCTTTAACTGATGAGTACAGATCATCCTTTCCTATTTGAAACACCCCGTCTGCCATATCACCAATAGTTGATTGTGATTTTGAACAAATCAAAACAATTTTAGCACCTACACTTTTTGCTTTATTTGTGAATGCAATCAATTGTTCAGTTTCTCCTGAACCAGAGATGATAATTAATAAATCACCTTCTCTAATACTCGGAGTTACGATTTCTCCAACCATACTTACATCGTACCCACTATGCATTAAGCGCATACCCAGAAAGTTACCGACTAACTTTGAACGCCCAGCACCAGAGATAAATATCCTTCTAGCACTGTCAAACATCCCTGTCATTTTTTCTGCGTATGTAAGATCAGTCGCATCAAGAATTTCTGAAATCTTATTGACGACTAAATTTTGATTTTCTTGCTGCCACATAATTTACTCTACCTCTCGCTTATGCTGCGTCTACTAGTTCACGAATTTCACGTGCTGAGTCTGCTGGTGATGCTGCACCATAAATCGCAGCGCCAACTACTATGATATTTGCTCCGGCACGAACTACGTCTTGTACTGTTGAGTGATTAATACCACCTGCAATTGAAATACGTACGGGTAGATCAAGTGCTAAAATCTCACTTAAGTCATTGAATGGTGTTTCACCTGCTGCTTGTGCATCAAGTCCTGTATGAATCCCTATGATTTGCGCGCCTGCTTCTGCTGTCGCAGTTGCACAGCCTGCTTTGTCTTCTACGTTAATCAAATCAATTTGCGCTTCACCACCATGTGCTTTAGCTGCTTTGATAACACCTGAACATGTTGCCAATCCAGATACGCCTAATACTGTACAAATATCTGCGCCAGCAGCATAAAATGGCGTTGCTTCATATTCGCCTGCATCCATTGTTTTCAGATCAACTAAAAGCAGTTTTTCTGGAAAACGTGATCTCAACTCTTCTACCAAAGCGACGCCATTATGCTTTATGCATGGTGTACCGATCTCAAAAATATCAACGTAGTCAGCGACTTCTTCTGCTAATGCTACTGATGCGTCAAAATCTAATGCGTCTATTGCCATTTGAATTAATGGTGTTGCCATGTTATGTACTCCAATTATTTTTATTACGAAATTGTTACGTACTTACAAATTTATAAGCATTTGTTACGAGGCGTAACTTTAAATCAGTTTGTAGGGAATTGTCAATGCCCGTCGTTGGTGCAAAATACAACTTATGTTCTATACTTAGTACCAAAACACCCTCAACTTTTGTTGCTTCACTTTGGTGCATCCAATCTAATTCAAGACTATACATTAGAAGACTCTTAACTCTTCAAAAAAATTGTGGTAATTTGACAACTGACAACAAAACTCATCTGTAAACAAGAAAACAAACATACAATCGTCCGCTAACGTTCGATTATGAATCAAAACAATTATTTTTAACAATTAACTTTCCAAGCCTACATACAGCCCTTTTTTATTATCCTTCATTTAATTTGTTTTTTTACAACACATAAAAATGCCTCTTAGCATATCTGTTTTTCTAAAATAAAATATATAATTTTACAAAAAAATGGTGTTTATAATTCAACTCTATCGCATAAACAAATATTTTTTTCTCAAAAAAAAATGCCACATAAAGCAGCATTTTATAAAAAATATAATCAATTATCTTTTAAGATTTAGTTCAGTGCATTCATCAAATATCTCTCAACACCTGTTGCTTTTTCTACACCCGACTCTTCTGTAGTTAATTTATTCACCATGTATCTATCTACACCTGTCAATTCAATAGTTTTTTCTATTATATCTGGCTTTGACTGTAAATATTTTTCAACCCCTGTCATCATAACCTCACCTTCTTCTTCAACCACTTCATTTACATCAGCTTCAGTTTTTACAGGCACTTTAGAATTAGAACGATCATTTGAAATAATATTTTTAGCTAAATATTGCTCGACTCTTGACCCTTTTGTCTCTCTTTCAACAATAGACTGCTTCTCTAAATAAAGCTCAACTTTTGATGAAACGGACCGTTCTTTTATTACATCTGTACGATTATCTAAATATTGAGCAACACCTGAAGGCCTGGACTCCCTTTCTAATGCTGCTTTTTCATCTAAATATTTTTCAACACTACTTTCTTCAGCCGCCTCTCCCGCAGGAATAAACTCTCCTTCTAGGGTTTTTTTATTGTTAATTGCAACAGAACTCACAACTGACCTTACTTTAGCCATATACCTATCTACACTACTCATTCTAGGCTTATGCAAGTCATTTACTTTCTTTTTCAAAATATATTTAGCCACACCACTTGTTACTGGCGCAGTCTTTTCTAGTATTAACTGTTTCTTAAGATATTTTTCCACGCTACTCAGCACTGGTACTGATTTAGCAGAAACAATCTGCCCTGTTAAATATTTTTCTACTCTGCTTACAGCTGGTTTTTTACTTGCTTCTACAATTTTATTAACTAAATATTTAGTAACTTTCGTAACAGCTGGCTTATTTTGATCCAAAACAGCCTGTTTTTTTACATACTGAGCAACAGTACTTAAGTCTTTATCACCTTCTATTTCAAGCCGAATTATACTTTCCGCAAGCCTTGCTTCTCTTTCAGCAACTTCTGCCGCTTCAATTTCTGCAATATTTTTTTCTTTTGCAATGATAGCTTGTTTCTCCAAGTACCTCGACACTATATCTTCAGCCGCTTTTTTTCTTGCTAAAGCTTCTTGTTCTAATTGATATTTATCTACACCAGTTACATCAAACCTGACTCTTGAATCCAGTTCTTTCTTAGAAATATATTTTCCAACTGTAGTTGCCTCTTTTGTAGAAACATGTCTTTCTATATATTGTTCAATACTACTTACACCTTTCTCATCTTTATTAGTAGAAGAATCCTGTTTACGCACATACTTTTCTACACTACTGGCTTTAGGTGTTTTTCCATTACGATGGTTTACCATGTATTTTGTAACTTTACTTACAGGTGAATCATCCTTATTTTTTAAGTATTTTTCAACACTTGTCTGGCCATTTGATTCATTAGCCTCTAAATAAGACATAACGCCAGTTTTTTTTGGAACATTATTTAAATATTTTTCTACTTTCGTTAACCCTTGATATACAACTATTTTATCTTCTTGACGACCTAAGTATTTATCGACCCCTGTCACAACGGGCAAGCTATTTACATATTTAGATACTCCAGTTATTTCTTTTGTTTCACTTTCTCGCCCCAGAGAATCTTCCTGTTTTTTCTCAACCGTTGATACAGATTGCTTATCAGAGAAAAACGGTAACATTGCTAACAAACCTTTCATCAAATTATTCCTCTATTTTGCTCGTTATTATTTTACGGGCCATCTATGACCTTTGAGAACGATATATTATTCATATCGCCCCTGAAGTCTACATGCCTTTTACCTTAACTTTAAAACAGGAAAAACCTTGAAAATACTACGAAATCCCCAATAAAGCTTGAAAATAGCCTTTCTTGTAGGGGGGGGTGAGGATATAATAAATTATAAACCTGACTCTCCACACAATGCCAACAAAATAACTACAAACCCTTAGTCGCGTATATTTTATCAGTCCCAGTGTAAAAATCCTGGATCAAATGTCAGGTTACTATTAAATCCTCACCCTACCTACTATCCTTATCTAAAGCGCGCAATAATCTCAAATTTAAAGAATACAAATATAACACCAAGCTTTAAAATAAAAGCTACTTGGATTAATTATCTGAAGTTTTCCGCGTAAATCTTAATTATTGCAGCCAAATACTTTTAGGCTTTATGCCGCATCGACTAATTCACGGATTTCACGTGCTGAGTCTGCTGGTGATGCTGCACCATAAATCGCAGCACCAACTACTATGATATTTGCTCCGGCACGAACTACGTCTTGTACTGTTGAGTGATTAATACCACCTGCAATTGAAATACGTACGGGTAGATCAAGTGCTAAAATCTCACTTAAGTCATTGAATGGTG
>JAKIVF010000065.1 GCA_021647145.1 Methylococcaceae bacterium
TAATATCTATTAATGAAAATTTAACTTAAACTTTTAACTTTGATCAGGTTAAAAAATAACCATTATTTTTCATAAGATTACATTTAGCTTTTTAAAGTGGCGGAAGCTTGTGGGTAATCAGGAAAATGTTTATTATATTACCATGGATTAATTTAGGTAAAAACATAATGCGAAGTTGATTGGAAACCAGCAATGGCGGGTATTCTTCAAACCGCTGCCAGTGGATAATGAGAAGTTACAATTGTAACAAAAAAAATTGACTGTATTAGTAATTAGTAATATTATGAATTACAATCCTTTTCCAAAAAATAGAACCTGAATTACTAAGCAGACTTTATATCAAAAGGTGGTGAATTATGAAAACTAATAAATTATTAGTAATATTTTCTTATCCATTAGTATTTTTTTTATCACTATTTCTAATAAACACGCAAATATTTGCGGGAGAATGTAAGGGAGCAGGAGTAGCTATTACATTTGATGATACATATGTAGACTCATGGTACGATGCGAGAAATTTGTTTAGTCGATACAATGCTAAGGCAACTTATTTTGTTTCGCAACCAGATAGTATCAATGCAGAAGGCTTTAGTAAATTGAGAAGACTACAATATTGGGGACATGAAATTGCTTCTCATACTCTAGATCATAAAGGAATTGCTTCTCATTATAATTCTGATCCAGCATTAATTGATGATTATGAAGATGAACAAATTGTTCCTTCAATCAAAAAACTTGAACGACAGGCTCTCAGAATATCAACTTTCGCTCATCCTTTTGGTCAATATACGGAGGAATATAATGAAATGTTGAAGCAGAATTTTATTTTTCTTAGGGCAACAGCATATTCAAACAGTAATCGTCCTGTGGCAGAGGTCGAGGAGGCTTTTTTCTCAAGAGAAAATACTACTGGTCTAATATATGGCGTGGGAATTGACAATATTTACAATAATCCTCTTTCTGAAATAGAAGATGGTTTGATTGCAGCAAAAAATAATAATGAGGTATTGATTTTATATGGACATAAAATAACAAACGATGAAGGAAGATATCATATCCCTCCTTCTAAATTAGAAGATATCTTGAGAATAGCATATGAATTAGAACTTGAATTCTATACCATTTCAGAACTTAGGGCTTTATGTAGATATTTTTATGAGTAGTTATAGGGGGCTCTATTAACCTAGGAAAATCAGTTGGGCGCGGAATTATAGTGCAAGCTATCGGTTTCACAGTCGTTTGAAAAAATCAGTTGTTTCACCCTTTCGGTTAGGCAGTTATTTTTTAAGTGCTGTGGGATCAATAACTTGTACTAAGTAGCAAAACATAACTCTAAAATAATCAGTTAAGTTTATCCCTACTAAATAATTTCAGCATAAATTTGACAAACGACCCCAAACTTTTTTCTTGTTTTCATCCCCAAGCCAACCTGTTAGGCAGCCTTAAAATCATTCTCTGAAACTTTTTTTATCGCTTCAATAAAATACGATACTAGCATTACAAAAGTGTCAGCTGCGGAGCAATCTCTTTTAAGTGATTAAAACACTGCTGTCTGATAAAGAATGTCCGACTATGCAACAGAAGCACACACAATGTGAGGAAGCACTAATAAAGTGCTCGGTGGTCTATAGAGTTTTGTTGTCCCAAATGAAATCATGATGATCATTGTATATTACACAAAAAAAGACCTATATTACAATGTAATGCATGTTTCCAGCAGACTCATCTGATTGCTGGAACAATATTTCAAGGGATTAATCTGCCAATGACCACTTGATTTCTGGTAATTTTATTTTATTAATCAAGCCAAAACAGGGTGTCTGCTTTGGCTCCGAAACAACTTTAGGGGTTAGCTATCCAACAGCCTGGTTGATGCATCATAAACTGATGTAAGCAATGGCTGAACTTGAAAACCAATACCTTCTTTCTTTGGAGGGATGTACAGATGGATGATTTATCAAGATGGAAAACTTAGCGGCGGTAAAAAGCGGGGCAAGGATCAGAAAAAAAAACTACTTTTTTAGCAGCTGTTTCGGTAGATAGCGAAGACCATCCTCTTCGTGTTAAGTTAACTCCTGTTTCTGGCTTTACCGTCAATGCGATAACAAATTGGTCAACTAATCTTCTCAGTACTGACTGTTCGGCACTTTCAGATGGACTTGCTTTTTTAATGGATTGAGTACTGCTGGATATAAGCATATCCCCATTATTACTGGAGGTCGAAAACCTAAAGAGTTACTTGAATTTAACTGGGTTAATATACAGAAAACCAGCCTCAATGGTGCTTATCATGCTTTTGATGTTAGTAAATACGCTCACCGCTATTTAGCCGCTATTACCTATCGGTCTAATCGGAGATTTATTCTCAAAACATTGCCCTGCCGTTTATTGATCGTGGCGGCAACCACTACCAAACCTCGACCTGTAGCTTGGTTACGCTTAGCGGAAGATTCTTACTAATCAGAAATACACTCTCATTTTTCACCTAAAATTCAATTAATATCAGTCCTCCTCCTTAGATTGTTTCTTCTAATACCAATACTCAATATCCCAGAAAAAAATAACCAGAAAGCTGCGGGTACAGGAACTGCTGAAATTGTAGTGTTGCCGTGTGTAAGAGTTACTGGTGACTGCTCAATCCCTAAAGAGTCTGATAAAATAACATTAGATAAATTTAAATCACTTGCCCCCATTTCAATAGCATCAAAAGAAATAGTTGCTATTACTATAGGTGTATTTATATCCAAACCATTAGTTGCCAAAGACGTTTCAGAAAATGAAAGGTTGCCTGCTGAAATAGTATCATCTAGCAAAAAAGTATCTAGACCAAATGTATATCCACTACTAATAGCTGTTGCAGTCAGTACATTGCTATCAAAATCCAGATCAAATTCAAACCCGGCGAAGTCAGTTACATCATTTAATACAATTTCAACATTAAAACTACTACCAACATTAGCTGACAATGTATTGTCAACATTTCTACCAGGAATTAAATCGACTGATAGTAGTGCAGCATAAACACTACTGGTATTGAGAGACAATAACAAAAGAATTAATTTAAATATTTTTTGTTTTTTCATTTCTTTTACCCATAAATTATTAAGCATGTTAAAAATCGGTGGTTAAAAGCACACTCACTCAATACAAGTGTGCCTTTAGATTCTATTCTATAGAACAACTTGGTCGCGTACACTGACTAATTGTTTGCCTAAAATCAAGCACATTGATAACACCATCCTTATTCATATCATAAGGATCATTAGAATTCGTAGCCTTTTGTCCAAACTGACCTCGCATAATAGTAAGATCATCTTTATCCACATCATTATCTGAATCAAAATCACCAGCTATTTGACCTGTTCCAGTTCGTTTAATAATTAATTCAACCGTTGCAATTTCTGAATCTAATTCGCCATCTGAATTATAATAAGTGAATGAATCTAGTCCACTGTATCCAGATGTAGGTGTGTAGTTGAAGGAACCATTAGAATTAAATATCAATGAACCGTTAGAAACATTTGTATTTAATATAGCGGATAGTGAACCGTCATCAGAGTCATTAGCTAAAACACCTGGTGATGTCACAAAGAGTGTTGAATTCACATCTAATGTATAGGCATCATTAATTGCTATAGGTTGATTTTCGGTATTGTCGCTAATTATCTTCCATAGCTCCGAACCAATTGAATCAACATATGCAGAAAAGAGTAATAAACCATTTATATCGACTATTGGTCCCAGACTTACGAAAGGGTAATAGTGAGCTACTGGTCTGTACTCAAATGATCTAATCAGCTTGGTGCCTCGATTAGTACCATCCGTTTGCCATAGCATGTATTGAAAATAACCAGTTTCAGTATCTCCAGCTCGGAAATAAAATATATCATTGATACGACTAAGATTTACAAATTGATCGTTCTCTACGTCTTGTTCAATATTTTTTACCAATACTGTGCTAGTTTTCGTTCCATCAGTTCTCCACAATTCAAAACCATCTTCTGAGATGATTCTAAAAAATAAGACTTTATTAGATTTGCCCAATATTGACGGAGTACCTCCTAATTCAACATAATTGTCTCTATCAGTAATTGAAATACTCCCCTTTAAAAGAAGGGTTCCATACCCAGTCCCATCAGATGACCATAGATTATAAGTACCTGCTCCATTAGATGTAAAAAAGACTAATTTCTTATTTATTACTGTCGGCTGAGATAAAAATTTATCACTAGGCAAAAATGCTTTTACTTTAATTAAATCTGTTCCTGTACCATCAGATTTCCATAATTCAAGGTTAGAACTATTACTTGGTCGATAATAAAAGAAAAAACCATCTTCTACTGTTGCTAAATACTTTGCATTATCTAACTCTGATATTCTAATGGGTTCATTCTCTAAGCCATTATATTTTAAAATAGAATTTTCGTGATAAAAGAAAAGTGCCTCAGCGCTAGAGAAGAAAGAAGTGTAGCCAAAATTGATATTTGATATTCGTTTAGTACCTTTTTCGGTTCCATCAGACTGCCAAATGCTTCTGCCAAGTGGGTCTTCTGCGGTAAAAAAAAGCATATTATTCATTTCGAAAAAATTAGCTGGATTGCTACCACCGAAACCAGGGTTAATATCTTTAACAAGGATAGTTTTAGATAGTACTTCATCAAACTTCCATAGCTCTGTTCCATTTTTATGAGTATTAGCGATAAACATTAATGTACCATTAATATTTACTAAGCTATTTGAACTTGGAGTAACATCAAATCCGTTAACTAAAAGGGTACCGGCCTCTGTGCCGTCAGTTTTCCATAACCTACGTCGGCTAACATATTCAGAATAATCATCAAAATCAGGAAAAGAATGATGAATTTCGAATGTATCTGTTGCAACAAAGAAAGTGATGCCATCTACATTGATAAAATCACTTGGATATGAAGATGGGAAAGGGTCGCTCCTTGGGTCTGGAACTCCACCACCAATACCTGGAAACATTGTATTAATATCTTTTACTAAAACGGCCTCAGGTATTGCTAATACGGTTTGTATTAACAAAAAATAAATAATAAAAACCTTGTAATAAATATGGATATATTGATTTTTCATTGTCATACTCCCCTGTAAGGTTGTTAATTTATGAACAATTAAAATTCATACTTCCTTTAAAAAAAAGATTTTCCAAAAATAATGAAGATTATCTGTAAAATTTTCTTTTATCCTCCAGTATATATTTACAATTGTTATTGTGTGTTTAGATTAGTTATAGTTTATTTCTACTCCAATTTTTAGGAATATTCAACTGAGTATTTTTATCAAGTAATATTAGGAATAAGGTATTAACGAAACTCTTAATTTTTAACAACATTTTTAAAAAACTGAACGAATACGAAGAGTTTTTAAGAAACAAGATAAAATACACCTGAACAAACAACCCTAACGAGCAACCATGTTATCAACTCTAGTTCGTCTATCTATTCGATTTTACGGTGTAGTTATTTTACTTTCTCTATTATTACTATTATATGGAGGCTACCGTTTTTCCACTGCCGGTTTGGATATCTTTCCTGAATTTTCTCCCAAACAAGTCATTATCCAAACCGAGTCACCAGGTCTTTCATCGGAACAAGTAGAAATTTTGGTTACACAACAAATAGAAACTAGTATTAACGGTTTAATTGGACTTAAATCCATTCGCTCTGAGTCTATACAAGGACTGTCCATTGTTACTGCTACTTTTAAAGAAAGTAGTGATATCTATCGTAATAGACAACAAGTCAGCGAACGATTAAGTAGTCTAAGTAATAAATTACCCGCGGGTGTTTCTCCTCCTATCCCAGCTCCTCTATCCTCTTCTTCTGCTACCATTCTGACTATTGGATTAAATTCTGATTCAAAAAACCTAATGGAACTTCGTGACATTGTAGACTGGATGCTCGTACCACGTTTACTTGCTGTACCTGGTGTTGCAGATGTTAATATTTTTGGCGGGGAAATTAGACAGTTGCAAATTCAAATTAATCCAACACAATTACATCGTTTTAACCTAGCTATCGAAGATATTGTTAATGCCGCTAAACAAGCGGGCGATATTCAAGGTGGTGGGTTTATTGAAAATGCTAACCAACGTTTTACTATCCAAATTTCAGGACAACCCAATTCACTAGAGCAATTTAAAAAAATTATCGTCAAACGGCAATCAGGCGTCAATATTACCTTAGGTGATGTAACAACAATAAAGTACGCTCCTGAGCCGCCTATTGGCGCTGCTCAAATTAAAGGTAAGCAAGGTATTGTCATGATGGTGATTGGTCAATATGGTGCCAATACACTTTCAGTTTCAAAGGAAGTAGAAGCCGCTCTCACCGAGTTTGATAAACTTTTCAAAAAAGAAGATATTAATTTTTATGCTCATTTATTTCGCCCTGCGGACTACATTGAAACCTCTTTAAAAAACCTTTCTGGACATTTATTAATTGGCTGTTTGTTTGTTGTGCTAATTCTTTACCTATTTTTATTTAATTTTCGTACAGCCTTTATTTCCGCAACGGCAATCCCTGTATCACTCATAACCGCCATTCTTATCTTATTAGAAAATGGAGTTAACTTGAATATTATGGTACTGGGTGGACTTGCTATTGCCTTAGGAGAAGTAGTAGATGATGCAATTATTGATACAGAAAATATTTTCCGTAGACTACGAGAAAATCGCTTGCTCGATCGGCCACGAGCTGTTTCAATTGTAGTTTATGAAGCTTCTATAGAAGTCAGAAGTTCTGTGGTTTATGCCAGCTTTATTGTTGCTTTGGCTTTCGTCCCTTTGCTTACATTATCTGGAGTTGCTGGGCGATTATTTTCACCTTTGGGAGTTTCTTATATTCTTGCCATTTCAATGTCTTTAATTGTTGCCTTAACTCTAACTCCAGCCCTATGCTACGTTCTACTTGGGAAACAATCTGCTTCGCTTAGCGATGAACAAGACCCCCCCCTAATTCGCTGGCTAAAACCGCATTACCACCATCTTCTCCTTTGGGTCGGCGATCATTTTAAATGCGTGATAGGAAGTAGTCTTTTTCTCTGTTTAGTAGGACTCTTCATCTCTTTTAATCTTAACCAAAAATTTCTTCCAGAATTACGAGAAGGTCATTATATTGTTCATACCAGCAGTATTCCTGGCACATCATTGCAAGAATCCATCCGTATCGGTTCCAAATTAACTGAACAATTTCTTAATATCCCCAACATAGAATCAGTCTCCCAATGGGCGGGACGAGCTGAACGCGGTATCGACACTTACGGTAGCCATTATAGTGAATATGAAGTTCGACTAAAACCACTTTCCGGTGCAGAACAACAAAAAGTACTGGATCAATTAAGAAGTATTCTAAAAAAATTCCCTGGCATTTTATTCGAGGCAAACACATTTTTAACTGAACGCATTGATGAAACCATTTCTGGTTATACATCCCCAGTCGTAGTCAATATTTATGGTGATGACTTAAATATACTGGACAGTAAAGCAAAAAAAGTTGCACATATCATGCATAGTATTCCTGGAGCAGCTGATGTACAGCTAAGGTCCCCACCAGGAACACCTTTACTACAAATCAATTTAGATTTAGATAAACTTCAATTATGGGGGCTTAAACCAGAACAAGTCATTAACACTCTACAAACAGCTTATCAAAGCCATATCACCGGAAAAAATATCCAAGGAAATCGAATTTATAATATTGCTGTTGCATTAGCCCCTGAATTAAGAGAACAACCTCAAACCGTAGAAAACTTGCCTATTAGAACAGAAGATGGAAAACTAATTAATTTATCCCAAATCGCTAAAGTAGGACATTCCGAGGGGCGCTACAACATTCTTCATCAAAATACTCAACGAAAGCAAACTATCACCTGTGATGTTACAGATCGAGATATGGATAGCTTTGTAAAAGAACTAAAAAGTAGAGTTTTAAACGAAGTTTCTTTTTCAGCAAAAAGTTACCCAGAATTTACTGGGGCAGCGATAGAACAATCTCAGGCTAAAAATGATCTGATTTTACGCTCATTTATGGCCACAATGGGTATGCTCATTTTTATTTATATTGCTATAGGCAATATGCGTCATGCATTTCTCACACTAATCAATATTCCTTTTTCATTAATTGGGGGGTTAGTAGCTGTAGTTTTAACAGGCACAACTTTATCCGTTGGTTCCATCGTAGGCTTTATTACTTTATTTGGAATTACTGTACGTAATAGTATTATGCTACTGTCTCATTACCAATACTTAGTTGAAGTTGAAGGAAAAAGATGGAATATTGATACCGTTATACTCGGTGCACAAGAAAGATTATCCTCCATATTAATGACCGCATTGATTACTGCTTTAGCCATGCTGCCCATCGCCATTAACAGTGATAACCCAGGTAAAGAAATAATGGGGCCGATGGCGACCATTATTATTGGTGGCTTAGCTTCATCTACTATTTTAAATTTATTGATTTTACCTAGTATGCTACTACGGTATGGGACGTTTTCTTTTTTGAATGATTAGTCAGTCATTAAAAAAATCTATCTAATTGAAATATAATGTAATTATTCAACAATAAACTAACTAAAACGACCGGAAATGATATAATATACCTTTAGTTTCTGGTTGGAAAATGTTACTCCTTGCAAACACAACCCACCAAACCAATTTATTTGGCACAGACCTACTACAGCAACTGGATAAAAGAGATTCGCTGCTGCATTGGCAGACGTTATTCCTTGGTCAGAATTTGAGCAGGCTTTTACCAAAACCACACGCCTAGTGTAGGCTGTCCGGAAAAACCGATTCGATTAATGATTGGATTGCAACTACTCAAATTTTAGCCTAACACCAAACATCACTTGACGGTTACTAAAACTAAACAATACCATGATTACCAAACGGAAAACTAGACTTTTCAAAAACGAGGACGCTTAAAGCGGTCAAGTGGATGCGTTTGTTGGACGAAGCCGCTAGCGCGGAGAAAAAGAGCAAGTCCGTAATATGAATAAAATACACCTTAATTTTCTGATCAAAAAAGATTAGAATCACTAAATCTCTCCAAGGAAAATATCGAGGGCGTTCAAAATTCTGTGTCAGTAAAATTAGCGCCTAACGCGCTTCGCTTGTTTGCCAGATAAAATACCTGTTGAACCTGCTCTTTCAGAGCAGAACCTACAGCCATTTTTTATGGCTTGATGAGAGTCGCTACGATACTCAGATATCAAGTACACGATCCAACCGACCTTCAAAATAAATAGCTAATTGAGACAATGCCAATGACCAATTAGGGATTGGCATTGACCATTTCCTAGTGTCATTTAATATGCCAGCATAAAGTAACTTTAACAAGCTATTTTCATTCGGGAATGCACCTTTGGTTTTGGTCAGTTTGCGAAATTGTCTGTGT
This sequence comes from Methylococcaceae bacterium, assembly GCA_021647145.1. Lineage (GTDB taxonomy): Bacteria > Pseudomonadota > Gammaproteobacteria > Methylococcales > Methylomonadaceae > QPIN01. Next base: position 9,423 of record JAKIVF010000065.1, read on the forward strand.
ACGGCCTCTACGGCATTGGTCGTATAAATCACCTTGCGAATGTGTTCTGGCTATTTGAAATAGGCAGATAAGTGCTCCCGTTTTCTACGCCAAGATTATTAGACCATTACACTGCTACCGCACGAATGTGGGTACTCCAAAAGCCATCCTTACGTACTTTCCACCCAGATGTGATATGCCGACCTCCAGAAATGACAGGCGTAGCCCCTGGTGCAGCCTCGTAAACCACAGGTGCTTTGATAGTACCACTGTCTTGCGGAGCAAGGACAAAAGGTTCTTGAAGGACATAGAGCCCTCCTTGAATCACGACACGGATCTTTTCGCCATCAGCAATTTTCGATTGAGCACGAAGTGTACGGATTCGGTTACGGGCAGCAGTGAGCGTCTGTATAGACCCCTGGGGCGACATCTTAATGACTGTTTCAGCAAAAGCTTTATTGCTAGAAAAATTTAAAACAATACATTGAAAAAGCAGAAACAAGAGCATTTTCTGAGCATGCATAATTATATTCTTAGGTCGTGAGAGCATTTCATTGAATATGGTGGTTCGTGCACGAGTGGTGATAATTTCAGGCTGCCTATCTGCATTTGTTGCCAGCGCATTGACTGCCTCAAGCAGGATTTCCGTCAAAGAAAGAAATATTAATGCAGGCTCTCTACTTATGGCAAGAGTTTTAGAGACAAAATGGATAATAATCTACCTATTGTTAATCATGATACAACACAGTGAAACTTGGCAATAATTACACTAAAGTTTTTAGCCTTAGCCCAGAGCCCCACACTTAGTCCTTAAAAGAATTAGAAACAAAAACACCTTGACTTGGATTATAAAAAGTTCCAGATGGAGTTTGTTCAAGACGTACGGCACGTACCATATAATGGTTTGTTCCCTTTGATACAGTGTTATCAACAAAATTAGTTGATTGTATTAGCGAAGAAGATAGCCGTGTAAAAGGTCCTCTCATATCAGTTGCCTTATAAACGTGATAACCTTGCACTGGTGAAGCAGCAGCAGTCCACTCTAAACGGGTAACACCCTTGTCACTAGATACTGATAATTTACTAGCTGGAGGTACAGCATAAAGACGTAAAGAAGGATCTCCCATTAAATTAACATGTACACTCCCTTTAAAGGAATAAGATCCCGCTGGAGAATATTCTTCGGTATAGTTATTTTGCGTACGAAATGCACTGTAGCCTATTGTTTTCCCCATTCCCATATGATGAAAAAACCAATAAGGTCTTGATCCCCACGCACTAACTAGACCATATTCAGGCATTGCTAGCATTGCGCGCATGGGATTATTATTCATTGCCCATTGTTGTTTTAGACTTCCAAAGTTGATTGAGAATGCAACTTTAAAATTATAGCTGGGGTAGTTTTTTCCTTTATAATCACCAAAAACAACACCCCATGTATAAGAAGCTTTTGTGGCCTCTCTATTCCAGTTGACCCATTTTTCTTCAGATAATGAGTCAACCTCGTTTATATCTTTAGTGTGGTATAAAGAATGCAGCATACCATGCTCCATAGATAACGAACTTACCATCGTCGATTTTGCAATGATTGCATTCCGAGCATCTTTAACTATGCCGTGTCTCCATAAATGATCTTTTCGTAAATAATTATCTAACAATTCAACTTCACTTTTATTCCAGGCGGACATATCGGCAAAATCGACTCGTCCCACTTGAAGCTCCACTGTATAATCTGAAGGTGTATTTTGATCATATATTCCATCACTAGGCACATTAATTTTAGGAATATTCAAAGTCGAATCAGTCCATTTACCGTTTATATCACTATAAAAAAGATCCGTCGCATGAGGCTGAGGGTTGTGTCCATCCGGTGCTTGATAACCACTTTTTACAATGGGTAAGTGACCCAATAAAAATAGCATTTTGGTATTGACCGTATCTTCTTTATATTTTTTGATAATCCAGTTTTTAAGACTTTCGGCTATACCTCTTCCATGGCGAGGTGAGTCATAACGAATAACAGTCCAGCCATCTCCAGCAAGATCATGTTCTAACCGTTCTAATTGAACTGAAAGGGGTTTCGCAATTGTATTATCAACAACAAGAAGAATTTTCCCTCTATTATCTATCAAAGGAGCTTCTATCCCTGATGTAATATACATGCTGACGTTCTCATGATTATTATCGCTTTTGGGTCTAAATATTTTATATTCATAAACGATACCTGCGTTGACATCACTATCTTTGTAAAGCCGGTATGGAGGACGTACTGTTGCAATAGGCTTACCCCAACTAGAAGAGCGCTTCTTGTCATCTAGAACACGACGATAGATCACAATAATGGCGTTAGATTGCTGCTTATCCCATGAAAGGGTAATTTGGGGAAGAGGTACTTTCTCAGTCTTAACTTCCAGATGTAAAACTTTGCGCTCTTCTGCCCAAGAGATTGATATTGTTGTAATTAGTAAAAAGCTTAAAAGAATTATTTTTAGTGCTGATTTAGATAGAGAGTTAGTCATTTATATTCTAACCGTTAATAAAAATTTATTTAAATTCAACATAAACATATTTTCTATCCCAGTTATCTGTCCCAAAAGTTTTAATGCTTATGACATAGGCTCCTGAAGGCATAAAACCACTTGTTAAAAACTCTTCATTTTTAACAGCGCCTGCACCATTAATAAATACATCTTTTGAAACAGTTAATTCATTCGTTGAATCTAAATCTTGGTCATCCAAAGCATAGACATAAATGTCTGACTCTTGCTCATCGTCTATTTGACCAATAAAATCATTCGAAATTGTATTATTTTCAACGACCACATCTAAATCACCTTGAACCATTCCCTTGACCATCCATTGCACATTTCCATATCTGGAAAAGCCTTTTAAGCTAGTTATAGAAGATTTATTCTCAATTTTTACTACCTTTAAACCATTGATTTTTGCATCAAAATAATAGCCTTCATACCAAGGGACTTTCCTTGCGCAACCTGTGGAAGCATATAGTATGAGAACACTCAAAAAAAACATTCTAAAAATTTTTTCACTCATTTTAAGGTCTATTACACAATATTGTATGTACGCATTAAAGATTGAATATGACTCGCACAAATTTCAGTGCCCGTTTCCACCTCAAAAACCTTATTCAAGGTCGGTTGAGATAACAGCATATCAATTTTATCTTCCGTCAGTCCTCGTTCAAATTCACCTCTATCAATTTCTAAAACATTATTATTCTCTTTACACCATTTAAGCATAATGTCATGTTCAGGCCAATTCTCTCTTGCAACATAAAATAATGGGGTTTGATTAACAACACTTTCAACCACCATACCATAGCCTGTTTTTGTTAACACAATATCTACTGATGCCATAATATCTGAAAAATCCAGACCAATTGTATCCGCATGATAATATCCCTTTGGCAAACAATTATTTCCTGTCACTATATAAATCACCCGATCAACCTTTGGCCATTGGTCAAAATCTATTTCAGCATCCATTCCCCCCATAGAAATTAAAATAAGTTTTTTGCCTATAAAATGAGGACAATCTTCTTCAAGAACCTGACGTTTTGACTTACCTTTCCTAACCACAAAAGGCACACTAACTTTATTATCCAAAAACAACATGGGTAAATGAGGCGTCATTTGTAAAAATTGATTTGCCGATTGATAGGCCAAGATAATTTGACTTAAAATAAGCTTTCCAGCTCGATCATCACCACCAAAAACCTGCCAAGTTGAAGCCCAGTCTAAGGAACATAAGGCCACAGATGGGATAGACAGATTAGTTGCTGCCTGTAATGGAATATAGCCCACATTGCTTAACACTATATCAATATTAAGAGCTCTAATTCTTTGTTCTTCAAAATGAATATGATCATCCCAATGACTATGAATCTTATTATAAGAAGCAACAGTTTTTTTATGATCAACCTGCATAGCATCAATCATTGGCACACCAATATCCGTATTAGTTTTATCATGGATATAGCAGAATTGTGCCGCAGGAATTTTATCAGCTATTCGTGCAATAACTACACTCTCAGGGAGAGAGGTAATTATTTTAAATTGCATTTGTTGATTTTTTTTAGATAAGGCAATGAGAACTTCTATAGTTTGCGATAGATGTCCATGACCATGTCCCGTTATATAGACTGCTATATTTTTAGAAATATTCACTCCTTAACCGAGCTCAAATTTTTCACCCAAACCCTACATATTCTTAAAAAAATTACTCTCAAATATGCAGGATATTCAATATGGGGTTACTGATCTTTTCTCTTATCTATCAGTTACACGTTTGCCTAACTCCCGAGTACGAAAATCTATAATTATTTGGATCTTTTTCAGTATCATCAAAATTCAAATCATTACAAGGGTCATCACCTGAATAGTATTCAATGGAGTTATTCGGTCCCTTTCGCATACTTGTAATATCATCATCGGGTAATCCAATTTTTTTCCAATCAGTATTATTATTAAAGCTGTATTCCATCAGTGACTTTAAAGGCCGAAAAACACCAACTTGTTGTAATGCATCATAAGAATACTGTCCATTGTCATAATTATATGGGCTTTGTATTGTACTATGATTGGATATATGATTAGCGTCTCCAGGCAAATACAGGTAAGTTTTATCGATTTCGTCGATGCTATTATTCTTCAAATAATCAACGCTAAACCGAGGATCTGTATCCCAATTTTTATTAGGTTCCGGATAAGGTCTATTATTTTTTTCTTCATTATAAGTTTGAACAATCATTTTGGTATTAACGGGTAGATTAATCGACCCTTCATCCTGAAAATAGGCATCTCCTCCAGCTGCTGTAAATAGAAAAAGACCCTCAGCCCCCCATCCTTCCGCATGTAATTGCTGCGCAAGATTGAAAACAGACCCTCCTCCCATAGAATGACCAATAATACCTATTCTATTAATATCAATAACACCACTAAAATGATCAGACACAGCCCTTACCATTCTTTTTAAAAACTCTTTATCACTTGTAATCCTACGATCGGGTTCGTGCCCCCTATATGTGTTGTCGTAAGAGAGAAATACAGCGTTGTAACCTTGGCTAGCAATAAAATACAACAGACTGTAAACCTGTTCAGAATGATAATGATGCCAACCCGAAATATAAAAAACTGTAGGCCTACTCTCTATTAAGCCAGCTGGATAAAAAAGATCTATGGTCATTTTTATTTTTCCAAAGATACTCTTATAATAGAGCAACTTTCCATCTTTCATTTCAAGGGGGTAACCTTCACCACTCGTAATGGGGTTTGGGTATTCCGGGTTAGCAATTGATACCATTTTTACTGGATTCGCCCCCATACTCCCCCACCATTCTTTAGATAATTCAGGAACAGCCCCCGCATCACGATAGTTTGGTTTATCCATGATAGTATATGCAAGTGAAAGGTTATACCCTGCTGAATTCTCTAATACCGGAATCCAAAATCCTTCCCAAGGATTAAGTATATTGTTTACATTTTTTTTAACATATTGGTTACCATCAAACGACCACACATTATTATGAAGAATTTTTTCTTCATCTGCCTTATTTAGATCACATGTTATCGTAGAACACACGCCTGAGTCTGTTTTTACAGAAAAACCACCCAGCCTTTTTGGAACAGAAAATGGGTTGCCGGAAAGAACCCAATGAGTCCCTCCAGAGAATGAAACAAGCCCAAATGAATAAGTATTAGGCGTGTCTATACTTCCTTCGGGCATAGCCAACGTAACAGTTTGCCCAGTATGCTGAATTATCCAATAGCCTTGCCCTTGTTTAAGAGGGCTTCCATATTCCACAGATTCATATTTATGTGCTGCAGAATCATATAAATAAAGTGCCCATTTTTTACCATATTCTGCTCCTGCATCTACTGCGGAGATATCATCACCAAAAATTTTTTCAACCGTATTTTTATTTCTTGGGGGTTCAGCAGGTAAAGTGATTATTCTCCATTGATTATTAGGTAGATGATAATCAACAGCTAACACGCTAGAAGAGAAAAGAAACAATAAACCGACCATTAAAAATTTAGTAAATGTCATGATTTACTCCTATTTCGATATATTTTAAAAAAATATTTAAGAGGCACTCTATTTTCTTTTGACCAGGGTATTTAATTGCTTATCAACTCTATTAAAAAGATAAATAACTGTTCATTATCAGATAATTCATAATCAACTATGAATAGACTCGCTAACATATTAAAAAGCAACCTAGTCAACAAAGCAATAATAACCATCGTTAGGCAACTAGAAACAAAAAAAATTAGAGCTCAGACTTATTTTTCCAATCAGCTCACTCTATATCTGCTGTTGCCTGATATGTTTCTAACTTAACCCTGCGATCTGGGTTATTACCACAGCCATAGCCATGCTCTCGGTCATAAGTATAATCATCAGCAGAACCAAGACTCCAATCACTAGAGAAGAGAACTCTTGTGCCATCAGGACTAACATTAACTTGCGTACATCCTCTGTTATTAATACTTACATGCGTTTGTACAAAACGCTCCACTGTGCCACTCCCGTCATCAAGTTTAAGAGCAAATGCCTCTTTATAGTCCTCTTCACTTGTATTCACATAACACCAGCCTAGGCGCTGGACGTTTCTACATGAAACATGACCACCGTTATACTTGCTAGGAAGTAATTTGATTTTCTCTTTTGTTTTAAGGTTGTAAGACCAAATACCCTGTTCCCCTGAAAATTTAAACTGTACATAGACCTGTTCACCAACTTGATTGATACCTATGTCACCATGACTTGCTTCATCAGCAAGCATAAACTCATTTTCGAAATTATTATCATATACATAAATATGGTGAACAGAACTCACAAGAATATAATCACCATCAGGAGATACGGTAACCCAATCAAAATAATCTGGATCATTTGTATTTTTTCCCCACAAACCATAAGGAATTAACTTTTCCCACTTAATGGTATCTGTCGAAATTTCATAAAAAACAGCATAAACTCTTTCATCGCCTATTTTTTGTGCAGCAAAAACAATATATTCATCATTATAATCAAGATTCCCTTCGTTATTTCCTATGTTAATTGTGCTATATCCATCATTAGAAAAATCATGCAAGATAATGGGAGTATTTACACCTGTTCTCTCAGCATTAATTACCACTTTTTTAAATCTTTGGCTACTGTCTAGTACAAATAACTCATTAGGGTTCTTTTTAGACCATCTCATCCCTCCTGCACCACTTTGAGGAGAACCCAATTGACTATAAGCTTGACCTACATCTAGTCCTGCTGTGACAGAAATTTCGTTAAAAATATCTGCATCATAAAGTCTATACTGCATTTTAAGCAACGTCATATCACTATTCCACGCTGACCCCTGTTTTGGGTATGGATGCGTATTTCCATTTTGATTTGCTCTATCAGTAATTCTCTTGACCTGAGTGTTAAATTCTAAATCAATAAAAGAGGTTAAGTAAGCGGGCTGTTCTCCATCGTTATTTGTAGGAATAGGTGTAAATTGACTTTGAGCTGGATATATTTGATTAATGATGTGTACAAGGGATAGAGTATTTAGCTCTTTCGACTGTTCCAAAGCACGCCCCCAAAACCCATCCCATGGATTAAGCCTATCATTACCCTCTTTTCTTTTATATTCACTACCGGTATAGTGCCAAACAGATTTATGCATAATTCCTTCCGCATTTGCATTATCCAAATCACAAACTGGATCTGAACAAACTCCACTATCGGTTTTTACATAAAAATCACTGAGTTTTTTTGATACTGAGAAGGGACTACCCACAAGGTTCCACTGATCCAATGCCTCTCCTTGCGGAGGTAAAAAATTGATTGCAAAGTTACTGGGGGTGTTGCCACTGTCGCTGGGCATTCTCAATATTACCTCCTGCCCCGTCTGCTGAATTATCCAGTAACCTTGCCCTTGCTTAAGGGAACTCCCATAATCCAGAGCTTCATATTTGTTTGTTGATCCATCATAAAAATAAAGCACCCAATTTGTACCATAATTAACAGCCTCATCACCAAAATCATCACCAAATACTTTTTCTACAGTATTTTTACCTTCTGGTGGAGTTGCTGGTAAAGAGATCATCCTCCATTGATTTTCAGGCAGGCTATAATCAACAGCAAACACATTATAAGAAAAAATGAACAACAAACAGGTTAGTTTAAATTTAGCCATCATTACTTTACGTACTCCTTTTATTTTTGTTTTATTTGTAATAATAAAACGACTAAGCAAAATTATAAATACAACGTACAACAATAAATCAATCAATCAATCTCTGACTCTAACAAAAAAACAAAGGTGATAATAATATCTGTATCTGAATCTATCATGGAAGCACAGTATGCCACACTGATATATATCAATGTAAAAGCATCACCACGTAACAAGATTTACGCTCATATGTAGCAATTTTTTTTAAATTTCTCAATATTACAATATTTACTGATTTGTCACTTTTCCATTTTGAAATAAGGGTGGGAACTCTTTTTTTTTGAAAGTCCTCCCTAATGCATATATTGCAGCGATCTCTTTGTTACAGCCTCAAGTTTCCCGATAAAGTTATCCCCTAAAACTAAGCAAATCTTTTTTACATTTCTCTGAATAATGTCCATGACACTCTGAACCTTCTAGTTCTACTCGTCATTCAAATCAGCTATCTTAAGAAACACCACTCATTTCATTGGCTAATGTTACAAGTAATGATCCCTTTTTTAAAACACAGTGAGCCACCACATTTGTCCACTGGCCATCTTCTAATTTTGCCATTATTACTGCCTGAACAAAATTTCTCTCAACATATCGAATAACTGATCTTGTATCTCTATCATCCAACGGCGAAGAAAAGAAGCATCGTTGAAAAGTATCTCTTCATAAACATAAAAAAACACTTAGTTTTGAATCAGGTGGTTTTTGTGCTTATTTGATTTAATGGGAAAAGGAAGATTGCCATCAAATCAGGTTTTATATTCTTTCATAAACGTCACTTTTAAATCGTGGTGTGCAGATTGCTAAAAACACCAAATCAATTTGCTCTTTATTCGTGATTCTTTGTCGGCATAAGGGAGGAATAATCACAACATCTCCTACAGTCACATTACAGGGAGCTAGACCACCTATTTCCACCCAGCCTTTTCCTTCCAGAATAACATAACGTTCCGTAGTCTCTTTTAGTCTGTGCCATTGAGTTGTTACTCCAGGTTTAACACGCGCTTGTGCAATTGACATCTCTGGATCATCAGTGGTATTAGATAATTCATTGATATAACACCCTTCCAAAATGTAATATTCCGAATCGTGTGCAAATTGTTTTATAACTTCTTTCATTTATTTTCAACTAATAAAAGCAATGTATTACAGATCCTTCTCTATAATTAATTTAGTTAAATCAAACTCTTAAATAATTCTATTTTGTTCCTAACAACTCTATATCAATAAGCTTTCTTGCTATTTGTATATCCGTAGTAAATAAAACCCCTTTATGATTCAAAAAAGTTGACTCAGGCCGATTTAACTCTATCGCTTTGCCATGTATATCACTGGCTAAAGCACCCAGTTCATGAAAAATACAAACAGTTGCAGCATAGTCCCACAAGCACCCTCCTCCCTTTTCTGGTTTGGGTAGTTTAAAATAACAAGCGGGGGCATTCTCAAGAACTAGACACGCATTCATTACCGAACCACCATAAAAAATTGATTTGAAACCTTGATACCCACTATCTAAGGAAAGTTTTTTTAGCTTTAATAATATCGTTGAATAGTGTTCATGTAGCTTAAAACCAGGGTCAAAAATAATAGTTAAAGACTGATTTAGTCTAGCTTGTGGCAACCACGGGGTGTTATTTTTAAATACCCCTCCTCCTTTAACCGCATGATAAAGCGTTTGTTTTATAGGGTCAAAAACTACTCCAATATATGAAACCCCATCTCTTGAAACTAAAGCTATTGAAACCGAATACCCTGGTGTTGATTCAATAAAAGAAAGAGTGCCATCCAAAGGGTCTATACACCAGAAATAGTCTTTTTCTAACCGCTGTAAATCATCAGGTGTTTCCTCTGTTAACAAAGCTAAATCAAAGCGTTGGCAAGTGGGGAGGAGTATTTCTAAAATAGCATCTTGCGCTAACCTGTCAACTTGTGTAACCACTTGTGATGCTAAACTTGCCCCTGCCTTTTTAGCTTCAACTTCAACAAACTGATCTGACATATTTGTAATAACGCGTCCTGCCTGTCGAGCCGCTGTTATTGCCTGTTGACAAAGAAAAATTAAATCATCGTTATCTAATTTCATAAGGTTTTTT
>JAKIVF010000066.1 GCA_021647145.1 Methylococcaceae bacterium
GAATTTGATGCGGTGGAGTAAAAAAGGACTAACGAATTTTCAAGCTAGCATTGAAAAATTTATTGATTCACCTGATGCTTTAGTTTCTATGTTAAAGAAAGTGAATTTTTTATGAGAAAGTTGTGGGTCATTAGTATAGTCTGAAATTATTAGGGCATATTCTTTATAAGCTTGTATAATGAGAAAAATGTGTTTATTACAATTCCCTTAACTGGGGAATAACAATAATAATGAGTGTAATATGCGTGAATTAAAATCAGAATTAGTTAATGCCGAGGAGCAACGAGACGTAGTAATTCTGCAAAATATTCCACAACACCAAGGTTTGGTTAAGGCGAACAGGTTTTTATTATTGTTGGCATCTTCATTGATGGTGATTGTTTTTATTTTGGGTTTTTTGTTAATACCCACAGATAATATGTTAGATAAATATATGTCTAGCAAAAAAATGGAAGCTTCGGCTGTATATACCATTGAAAACCCAGTTTTATCTGCAGAAATTAAAGCTTTGAAAAGTCAGTTTGTTGGTTTGATAAGTGGTTCTATAGAAAGTAAGTTGAGGATACTGGAAGAAAGCATACGTAAAGGTAGTATTGTTGCTTCGTTAGATACTGTGGAGGGCTTAAGGGCTGATGTTAAGGTGTTACAGGCTTATTCTGAACCGCTTCCAACTCTAGCTGCTGAAAAAAGAAATATAAAAAATCAGGGGAATGCGGAAATATTAAAAGAAGTTTCGCAATTAAAAACTTTGATTTATCTTACTTTAACTTCGTGTGGGTTAATGATTGCAGCGATATGTGGTTTTTGGGTTAGAAGGCACTTTAGACTTGGTCAGCAGCCTGCGCCATCGGTGAAATTTGGGTTGGTAAAAAAGGATTGAATCAAAGAAAAATGAAGGCATAAAAAAACCGCTTTTAAAAGCGGTTTTTTTGTCAAATTTACTAAAAGAAAAATAAGTTATATATAACTTTATTTGCTTAAGAATTTGTAAACAGCATCAATTGCCTGGTCTTCAGAATAGCCAGCTTTCTTGACTGGACCAACTGCCATAATAGCTGCCGTTGCTTTTGGCATACCATTTTTACCATTTTTTAAGGTCTCAGAGAAACTTGCTTTATCAAGTTCTCCAGCTTTGATTAAGGCTGCTAGTTGTGGGTTAGAAGCAATGTCATGACATGCTCCACAACCACGACCGAAAGCACGATCATAGATTTTTTGTCCTATTTTTGTTTCTTCGTCAGCTAATGCTTGCCCACTTAAACCGATTAAAGCAATACCTGCTAATGCACCTAGTATATTTTTCATACTTCCTCTCTCACTGTGATTAAAATATTACTAACTTCAAAGAGTCGTAAAAGTTAGTTCAAATAAATAATAAACCCTGAAAGCATATTATATTTTAAAGTAAATTTCAATCTAAATTTATAAATAAGTCGAGTGATATAAACTTCTTAATTCGTATCATTTGAATTGAATGATACCTAAATTAAGGTTTGATTCGCCATTTTTGTAAAAATCCATTTGTTGCAATGCTTGAAAACTTCTTGTTGTTATCATTAAAGTCTAAAGATAGAATTGTTGCCGCAGTTGGTCTCCAACTTTCTTCTTTTTTGGGTCGCCAGTATTGTTTTTGTGTGCCTGACCTAACTTTCCAAAGTTCAATGCGCTGGCTAGTGTGACCAAGGAGCAAAAATTTATCATTGTTTGAAAATTCAGCCGTAGAATAAGTGACTAGTTTAGGACCAATTTTTTTATGTAGTTTTCCATTTGAAATTTTCCACAATTGACTTTGGCTTAATGCTCCATTGGTAAAAACATATCTATTATCATGACTAATGGCTATGGTTGAAAGTTTATTTTGATGTTTCCAAGTATATTTGTTTTTACCGGTTGATAAATCCCAAAGCTTTACAGTTTGGTCGTCTGACCCAGTTACTGCATATTTACCGTTAAGAGATATGTCAGTGGTAGAGACTCTGTCATCGTGTTCTAAAGCATATTGAGTTTTGCCTGATTGTAGATATAAGTAGATAGCCTTATCTGATAAGCCAATTAATGCAAATTGGCCGTCAGGAGAAATTTTAACACTGTGAATGTCAGGTAAGCTCCATACGGATAATAAGGTGCCACTCTCTATTTTCCACCAAGCAATAGAGTTTTTTTCAGCGGTAATCGCAAACTTTTCGTTGGGTGAAATATCTGTAGAAATAATACCGCTTTCATTTTCAGTGTGTTTCCATTTATGAAGAAGTGATGGCTTGCCTTTCGTTTTCCATAATTCACCATAACCCTCCATCGTGCCTAATAGGGCATAATTATCTGATAGGGTTGCAGAAAACACACCATTTTTTGCTAATAAAATTGTTTTCTTTGGTGAGAGGGGTTGATCACATGCAACTAAAATAGTTGTTAGGACAATAAGAAGTAGCTTTAGTATTTTAAGCATATGATTATAAAGTATAATTGATTATGTTTGTTCTACTTTAAACCAGTTTAATTTATCATGTAAAGTAACTACTGAACCAACAATAATCAATGTGGGTGCTTTTATATTTTTAGCAGAAGCAAGTTGGGGTAAAGTTTCTAGAGTTCCAGTGACTACCCGCTGGTTAGCCGTTGTACCCTGTTGAATAATTGCAATTGGATGATTGCTGGAGCAACCGTTATCTATAAGGGATTGGCAGATTTCTCCCAGGCTAGAAAGCCCCATATAAAAAACAACGGTTTGGTTTTGAGCAGTTAATTGCTTCCAATTTAAATTAATTGTACCGTCTTTAAGATGTCCCGTTACAAAGATACAGGATTGGGCATGGTCTCTATGAGTTAATGGTATGCCTGCATAAGTTGCACAACCAGAAGCAGCAGTAATTCCTGGTACCACTTGAAAACTGATATTTTGCTCTAACAGAGTTTCAATTTCTTCTCCTCCCCGTCCAAAAATAAAAGGATCTCCACCCTTTAATCGGACAACACGTTTACCTTTTTTTGCTAGAGAAGCCAATAATTTATTGATTGAGTCTTGTGGAACAGTATGATTTTGTTTTTGTTTTCCAACATATATTTTTTCTGAATCTCTGCGTGTTAAATCGAGTATTTCGGGGGATACAAGACGATCATAAACGACTACATCTGCTTGCTGCATAAGTCTCAATGCCCTGAATGTAAGCAAGTCAGGATCACCAGGACCTGCTCCCACTAGATAAACCTCTCCAGTATCATCATTGTCCTCTGAATTCGATATTAGTTTTTTAAGCTGCCTTTCTGCTTCTTGTTGTCGACCTGAAAAAATAAGTTCTGATATTTTTCCCTGTAATGCTGATTCCCATAAAATTCTCCGTTGAGCGGGTTGTTTTATTTGTTTTTTTACTGTATTTCTAAATTTCTCTGCAAAGAGTGCAAGCTGACCATAAGCAGGAGGAATGATGCTTTCAATTTTAGCGCGTAATAAACGGGCTAAAACTGGTGATGCTCCTCCTGATGAAACGGCTGCAATGAGTGGAGAGCGGTCAATAATTGCAGGGAAGATAAAACTGCAAAGTTCTGGGTTATCTACAACATTGATAAGGATGTTGAGTTGAGTCGCAGATTGTGAAACTAGCTGGTTTGTTGTTGAGTTATTTGTTGCAGATACAATTAAGCTAAAACCTTTTGCATCAGATGCTTCAAATTCTTTTACTTTTATTATTAGTTCGTGCGATTTTTGCAAGTGGGTAATCGTTGGGCTAATATCTTTAGCAATCACTGTAATAACAGCACCTGCCCTTAATAATAGCTCAATTTTACGGGTTGCAATTGTTCCGGCTCCCACAACTAAGCAGTTTTGTTTTTTTAATTTTAAAAAAAGTGGAAAATAATCCATTGTTAACTTTGATTTTAGAATTCTTTTGAGAGTGATATTATAAGGCAGTGTTAATAAGATTTAGAAAACAAAAATTATGATTGAAGTTGATTTAGAAGTTGATGCCAGTGGCTTAAATTGTCCTTTACCTTTATTGCGCCTAAAAAAAGGTTTGATGGAGATAAAGGGTGGGGCGATAGTTAAAATTATAGCTACAGATCCAGCTGCTCATTTAGATATTGGCGTTTATATTGAACAAACTGGGCACACGATAATAGAGTTTCTAAAAGACCAAAGGACACAGGTTTTTTATATTAAGAAGAAGGACGCTGTTTAGAGTCTGCTTAACATCTACTGTAGCACTACCCATATTCTTGAGTGGTTTCGAAAGCCTCTTTTTCTGCCGTGTAAACTCGGTAATAGCTTTTGTATTACCCTGTCTACAGCCACTCATGGCTTAATTGTTGATAATTATGCATGTTTCATAAGGCGTTCTTTATCACGTTGCCAATCCTTGTCTTTTGATGCTGATCGTTTGTCATGTAATTTTTTACCTTTTGCTAAACCTATTTTTAATTTTGCTCGGCCTCTTATCCAATACATTGATAAAGGAATAATGGTATACCCTTTACGCTCAACACCACCAATTAATTTACTTAGTTCATAGTCATGGAGCAGTAATTTTTTTTTTCGGATAGTATCAGGGACTATGTGAGTAGATGCTGACAATAATGGAGAGATATGGGCACTTAAAAGCCAGGCTTCACCTTTATGAATACTGATATGACTCTCTTTTAGCTGGATTCGGCCCTCTCGTAAACTTTTAACTTCCCACCCTTCTAAGACCAAACCTGCTTCAAATTGCTCTTCAATAAAAAACTCATGACTTGCCTGTCTATTTACGGCAATCGTATTATCTGTTTGTTTGTTCTTTTTTTTAGATTTTTTACTAGCCATAACGATGAAAATTATTTTTAAACTGACGAAATAGAATTATTCTGGTATTTTACTCTATATTGGTAAAGGGGTGGATGTTGATTTTATAACAAGTCGTATTTTGTTTAAAAAAGCATATATAACTATTAAGTAACTAAAATTTAGCGTTTTAGTGATTAACTAAAAGACATCTGTAACCAGCCTGCGGGAATATAAATTCGTCGCTAATGAACGTAATTATTTGGAGCACTAGACAGAACAATGGCAAACAAAAAATCAATACACGGAGAATGGTCATCTCGATTCGCTTATATTCTTGCTGCAACGGGGTCAGCAGTGGGCTTAGGAAATATCTGGAAATTTCCCTATATTACTGGTGAAAATGGAGGGGGAGCCTTTGTTATCGTCTATTTGGCCTGTATTGTTGCCATAGGGATTCCTATTATGATCGCAGAGAGTATGATGGGAAGGCGAGGACGACAAAGCCCAATTAATACCCTGGAAACGCTATCAACAGAAGCAAATGCAAATAAAAATTGGCATTACCTTGGCTGGATGGGAGTTTCTGCCGGCGTTTTGATTTTATCGTATTACAGTGTTATTGCAGGCTGGGCAAGCGCTTATGTATTTAAAGCAATTTTTGGTGGGTTTTCATCCGATGCCATAGTAGTAAAAGCAACTTTTGATGATTTACTGGCCAGTCCCATCCAGTTAGTTTTTTGGCATACAGCTTTTATGGTTGCCACTATGAGTGTTGTTATGCGTGGTGTTAATGGTGGACTAGAGAAAGCGGTGCGTTTTTTTATGCCAGTATTATTTGCATTGTTAGTCCTCTTGGTCGGTTATGCCATGACCACAGGAGAAGCTTATTTTAAAGGCGTACGGTTTCTTTTTAGTCCGGATTTTAGCGAAATTGATAGTGATGCAGTCTTAACCGCTATGGGGCATGCTTTTTTTACTTTAGGGTTAGGGATGGGGGCAATTATGGTTTATGGGTCATATTTACCAAAGAATGTTTCTATTGCTAAAACCAGTTTGTATATTGCAGGAGCAGATACAGTGGTAGCATTGTTAGCAGGTATTGCTATTTTTCCACTTGTGTTTGCTAATGGACTAGAACCCAGTGCGGGTCCAGGGTTAATTTTTCAATCGCTACCTATAGCATTTGGAAATATGACGGGAGGTTGGTTATTTGGTATCTTGTTTTTTGTATTATTGGTTTTTGCCGCTTTAACCTCAGCTATTTCATTGATTGAACCCCTTGTTGCATGGCTTGTAGAAAATAAAGGTTTTACCCGTACTAAAGCTAGTATTGTAAGCGGTCTGTGTACCTGGACTTTGGGAGTAAGCGTTGCATTATCATTTAATGTTTGGTCAGGATTTAAAATTTTTGATAAAACAATTTTTGATTTGCTGGATTATTTAACTGCAAATCTAATGCTGCCTATTGGCGGTCTTTGTATCGCAATATTTTCTGGGTGGATAATGCACAAGAAACATGTAAGTGCTGAATTAGACCTTCCTGGTTTTCAATTTAAGGTCTGGGGTATTCTTATTAGGTACATTGCACCTGGGGCTGTGTTTTTAGTCCTTTTAGATGTGATAGGCGTAATTTAATGACTCAAGTCAAAAAAAGCGCCTTAGTTAAGGTGTCGGCTAAACGGATGTTTGATTTAGTCAAAGATATAGAATCATACCCTGAGTTTTTACCGTGGTGTAGTGGAAGTAAAATTATTAAACAAGAAGGGGATATTGTTGAAGCTGAATTAAAAATATCTAAAGCTGGTTTTAATAAATCATTTTCAACGAGAAATCGGAGTGTAGGAAACGAAAAGTTATTTTTGACTTTGTTAGACGGCCCTTTTTCATCACTTGATGGCGTTTGGAATTTTCTTCCTTTACGAGAAGATGCCAGTAAAATTTCATTAGATTTAGAATTTGAAATTAATGGTCGATTTGCTGGCCTGGCATTTGGTGTGGTTTTCAATCAAATATGTAATACCATGGTAAGTTCTTTTACTGATCGTGCCAAGCAGTTGTATAACTAAGTAGCATGGATATAGAGGTAGCTTTTGCAACGCCTGATAAACAATTATGTATCCCCATTAAGTTGAAAGAAGTTATTTGTGTACAAGAGGCAATTGATTTATCGGGGATAAAAGATCAATTTTCCGAGATTGACCTGTCCAAAATGAAAGTTGGAATTTTTGGAAAAGTATGTGATTTAGATAAAATAGTTTCTCAAGGAGACAGAGTGGAGATCTATCGTTCGTTATTATGTCAGCCGATGGATGCAAGACGAAACCGAGCATTAAATAACCAGAATAATTAGGAGCGTACACGTTCGTTCTCTGGTCATCTCTATCTCAAAATTTTTTTGTAGTCTTTAAAAAACGTGTAAGAAAAAATGAGAATGACTCGCTTGTACTAAAGCAGTAAGAATCGCTAAAGCTTTTCTAATTTTTTTGTGCGTTCCTTAGAATTCATTATCATTGATACCTTCTCGACTAGTATTTCTATTGCGGATAGTCTTTTGAGCATCTTTTGAGAAAGCTTTGTCGGCATTTTTGGATTTGTTTTTGGGTTCT
This sequence comes from Methylococcaceae bacterium, assembly GCA_021647145.1. Classification (GTDB taxonomy): domain Bacteria; phylum Pseudomonadota; class Gammaproteobacteria; order Methylococcales; family Methylomonadaceae; genus QPIN01. The sequence goes on from JAKIVF010000066.1 coordinate 7,363, forward strand.
TCTGTAGAGGAAAAAACGGATGTTATTTTTTCCCAAAGTGTTTTGTCTAGGTCACGGGGAGGCACATTAACAGTCGTTTCCTTTGACTTTTTATTGATATTTAAACTACTTGGCCTAAAATCGCCTTGTATGCCTGATAGTTTTTCATCTTTAAAAAACAAAGAAAGTCTTTTTTGTTTTCTTTGCTCGCCACCGAGTTGTACAGAATAAATATAATCCCAGCGTTGTTCATGGAAAACATCAACTAGCATAGATGATCCCAAAATATATAAAACCTGCCGTTTAGTCATGCCGGGTTTTAGTTGATCAACCATATCTTGATTAATTACATTACCTTGATGAATATCTAAAGTATAGACACCGGGAAGGTTTTCCATAATGGTTGAGCAAGAAGACAACATAATACTTAAAAATATAATAGATGGGTAAATAGATTTTCTCATGTTTCTTTTGAAATAAATGCCAGAGATTGGTCGTATAGGGAAAATGATACCGTATGTTTAAAAAATTATCCCATAAAAGTATCAACAGTATGCATTAAAAAAAGTTACAATTGATTGTTCCTTGTGATTTTGTGGATAGCTATTGATGAATCTTCAGTCTAAGTGAAGTTGTATTTGCTTTTAAAGACTATTAGCTTTTTTTAGAAATAAACTTTCACTAATGGGTAAGGGGAACTGTTTAAGCCATACAGTGTCTATGATTCAATAAATTGTTAATCTTAACTCGTCATGCGTAATATATTTATGTTTATAAAGGAGGGCCTTATTCTTGGAAAGTAATGATATAAGAAATGCTGGGTTAAAAGTTACATTACCTAGAGTAAAAATACTGGAGATTCTGGAACAGCAGACTGATCAAAAGCATTTGTCTGCCGAGAAAGTCTATAAGATTTTGTTGAGTCAGAATGAAGAAATTGGATTAGCAACGGTTTATCGAGTTTTAACTCAATTTGAACTTGCTGGCTTAGTTTCTAGGCATCACTTTGAAGGAGGTAATTCGGTTTTTGAACTAAATAAGGGGGTTCATCATGACCATATTGTGTGTATGAAATGCGGCCGAGTTGATGAATTTACCGATAGCGTTATAGAAGAAAGACAAAGGAAGATTGCCAAAAAATTAGGTTACCAATTAACAGACCATAGTTTATATCTATATGGTTTTTGTTCTAAATGTAAAGAAAATCAATAAAGAAACGCTATGTTCAAACCGCTTATTTTTTATATAGGCATGCGTTATACGCGTGCCAAACAACGCACTCAATTTATCTCATTTATCACTCTAACCTCTGTTTTAGGTATAGCTTTAGGCGTAACAGCCTTAATTACTGTTCTCTCAGTGATGAATGGCTTTGAGGCAGAATTACGTGAACGAATTTTAGGGATGACGGCTCATACTACAATTACAGGTAGAGCGGGTCGCTTACAAAACTGGCAAGAATTAGAAAATGAAGTTATCAACACTCCTCATGTTGAAGGATCGGCCCCTTTTGTGAGTGGGCAAGTGATGATTAGTGCGGGCAGGCAAGTGAGCGGTACATTATTGCGAGGAGTATATCCTGAACATGAGCCTAAAGTTTCTGAAGTTGCTAGTAAAATGAAAGTAGGTGAGTTATCTGATTTAGAGGATGGAGAGTTTAGTATTGTTTTAGGTGCTGAATTAGCAAATTATTTAGGTGTGATGGAGGGTGATAAGGTCACAATTATTAGTCCTCAAGTCAATTCAACACCTGCGGGAATTTTACCTCGGTTAAAACGCTTTACAGTTGTGGGTATATTCCAGGTAGGAATGTATGAGTATGACAGAAACATGGCTATTACTCATATTAATGATGCAGGAAAATTATTTCGACTAGAAGGAGCTGTTAGTGGTTTACGGTTAAAGTTAGACGATTTGTTTAATGCACCAAAGATTACTAAATCATTAGCCAACCAATTATTTCAAAAATTTATTGTCAGCGATTGGACAAAAGCTCATAGCAATTTTTTTAGAGCGATTAAAACAGAAAAACGGGTGATGTTTATTATTTTACTGCTAATAGTTGCAGTTGCTGCATTTAATATTGTTTCAACCTTAGTGATGGTCGTTACTGATAAACGAGGGGATATTGCAATTTTAAAAACACAAGGTTTGTCAAATATGTCAGTTATGGGTATTTTTATAGTATTGGGCGCTATCATTGGTATTATTGGAACGGTGTTAGGTACGTTGGGTGGGGTGCTTTTGGCATTGAATATAGAAACCATAATCCCAGCTGTTGAAAATTTTTTCGGTGTTCAGTTTATGGCTGCAGACGTTTATTATATAAGTGATGTACCCTCTAAATTAGTTTGGACAGATGTTTATGCAATAGCAAGTATTGCATTTATTTTATCTTTATTAGCGACTTTATACCCAGCGTGGCAAGCGTCTAAAGTAAATCCTGCTGAGGTATTAAGATATGAATAAGTCTGAAATATTACAGTGTCAACAATTAACTAAGCGATATCAACAAGGGGATTTAGATGTAGAAGTCTTAAAGGGAGTTGACTTGACTATTAACACAGGTGAACGTGTCGCCATTATGGGGGCTTCTGGCTCAGGAAAAAGTACCTTACTACATTTGTTAGGTGGCTTGGAAAAACCAACAAAGGGAAAAATTATTTTAGCGGGTGAGAACCTTAAGACTATTAGTTCATCAAAACTGAGTAAATTAAGAAATGATTCATTAGGGTTTATTTATCAATTTCATCATTTACTAGGGGAATTTTCAATACTAGAAAATGTTGCTATGCCAGTATTAATCTCTGGTCAATCAACTAAACAAGCGCGTAAAGAAGCGATAGAAATGTTAGGTCGAGTTGGTTTGGGGCATAGAATTGAGCACAAACCAGGCGAGTTATCAGGGGGGGAGCGACAACGTGCAGCAGTAGCAAGGGCATTAATTAATAGGCCAAAGTGTGTTTTGGCAGATGAACCGACCGGTAATTTGGATAGTAAGACTGCTGAACAGATTTATCAGTTAATGCTGGAATTAAATCAGGAATTGCAAGTCAGTTTTTTGGTTGTGACTCATGATCCTGATCTTGCAGAAAGAATGGATCGAGTTTTGCATATGGAAGACGGGTTAATTGTTTAACCCGAAATATTTTTGATCTCTAAAGTAAGGGATTGGAATATAAAAGGTTATTCTTCTTGATCCTCTCTATTGGACTTTCTTGTTTGCCATTGTTTGTTTACATAATATCGCCAAAATGTGCGGATGCCAAAATAGCCAGCTGTAGCAGAGATTATACCTAAAATTAAGCAACCAAATAGAAAAGGGCCTCCAATATCACCTAGACTGGACATAATGCTGTCTAGATTAAATTCAAAGTTTGCATCAGGCGAATCTTTACCTAATAAACTTAAGCCAACAACATAAGCAAAATAAAACATCGGTGGCATAGTAATAGGGTTTGTTAACCAGACTAATGCAACAGAGATAGGAAGATTGGCTCTAAAATAAAAAGCAGCAGCGGCAGCGATGACCATTTGTCCGGGGGTTGGTATCCATGCGACAAATAAACCAACGGCAAAGGCAAGTGAAACTGATCGACGATTTAAGTGCCAGAGATTAGGTTCATGAAGTCTATCACCAAGAAATTGAAGGCTTTTTTGCTGCTTCAGTTTTTCGGGGTCAGGCATAAACCTTTTAATTATTTTTTTTGGCATAATGCTGTGTTTCGAAATGTTTTAAATTACCTCTAAGTTTATCAGGTTTAAGCTAGATAGGGGAGGCAATATCTTATTCATTTATTCTCAAAAAAATAGCTGTCCTTACGATATATTTCCTTTAGTTTTTTTAAGTCGAGCCGATATAGTTAGTCTAAATTTAGTTTTAGTCGGGAGGAGAATATGCAGCAAGTTACTAACAATATTTTAAAAGTAAATTCAGATTTTGTTTTGAAGAATCGGGCTAAAAATATATCTACCCAGGTTGAAAATAAAGAAACAGTAAAAACAACTGAGCTTTCTGTAGAGCAGGCGAAAAAACAATATAATCAGTCCATTTTAAAGTCAAATTTGACAGTTAGTCTAAGCATAGGCAACGAATCCATGGCTTTACTTTATAAAACTGCTATTGAAGAGATTAATATAGCTTTAGAAGGTGGGCTTGGAGAAAATGCGATACAAGAAGCTTATGATTCAGGTCTTGATATAACACCAGAAGCTACAGCGGAGAGAATTATTTCTATGAGTACTGCTTTTTTCTCAGGCTTTAGAAATCAGAACCCTGAAATGTCTGAAACTGAAGCAGTTAATAAGTTTTCTGAAATAATTGCTGGCGGTATTGAAACTGGTTTTTCACAAGCTAGAGGTGTATTAGATGGGCTTAAAGTTTTGGAAGGCGAACTAGCGGAAAATATTGATGTAACTTATGAACTTGTTCAACAGAGGCTACAAGATTTTGTTGAAAGTTTTTTGGAAGCAGAAAAAACTGAGTCAAGTGAAGAAGAGTCCTTAATTAAATAATTAAGGATACCGCTATTAATTGATGAACCTAAAAACAGCAGTAGAAAACATTCATATAATATCAAAGACAGTATTATATGGATCGCCAATGATTTTACCGCCCAAAGTGACTCACCCAATCCAGAGCGATAGAGATTTTATGGTGGCTAATCTTCAATTACAGAGTAATTGAAGTTTGCTGTGCTATTTATTGACCACAAAAGAAGCCAAGACTGACTGAATAAATTCTTCCTTAAATCCCTTATTGAAGCCTATTACTAGGACTTCATTTATTGGCGTAGAAACTATGATTGTTGCTGTTCCTATCAAATCCATACCGTTGTCTGTTCTGAAAAACACAAAATCGTTATCATTTTTATATATTGATTGTTTCTGTAATTTATAGTTTTCAAGAGTAGCTCTCAATTCAAGAATAGCTTTATTATCTGAGGGTTCATTATTAAAAAGTACATAAAATAATTCTCTGTGAGAGTTAGCCCCATGTTCCTTTAGAGAAAAGAAATTTTCATCCTTTTTTTCTATTGAAAAAGCAACTTTCTTATCCTCAATTAAAATAAAAAGTCCATTTGACTTATCAGAAAGATTATTTTCAACTATCTTATATGAGTCAGGAATACTAAATTCATAGTCAAAGTAAGAAATATCTTTAGCAAGCGAAATGCTCGGTAAAAGGGTTAATAATATGAGTAATATTTTCATGGCTTAATGACCAAAAATTATTGCTTCTTGAATTAAACGTGGGTAATTACCATAACCGTTACCAGTATTTTCACATACCTTATTGTATTCGCCTTTGTTAATCTTTTGAAAATCTTCCCAAATTGCAAATATATATTTGCCAACAGAATATAAAACTCTTGGTGAAATTTTACTGGCTTTCAACTTTGGAAGATTTGTTATCATACTGAATGCATTACTACAATACCGTAATTTACCTATAAATTCATATAGAATAACAGCTGCGTTTGCATTCCAAGTGTGCGGTTCTAATCGTTCACCTGTTGCATAATAGTACAAATCTGAACATGCTACTTTTTCTTCTTGTGATAATATCGCCATTTACTCTCTCTCTAAAAGAATTAAGTGTATCAATACTATCATTTTGAAAATTTTAAAACAAGGTAGCTAAACTACTTAATAAGCTCCATCGCTAAATTTCGTTCAAGACAAAGTAATGATGATGCATTGGTGGAAAGTAAAAATGCCTTAGTGGGGTGCGAAAGACTTTCTGGTATAGTCATATAGAACAGCACTGGGCTGATAAACTTAACGTCTTTAATCAAGAATACCTAAACCCTTTTCTCAATTATCACCGCCCTTGCTATTTTCCGGCTATTGTCACTGATGATAAAGGAAACAAAGGAAGAAATATCACTATGATAAGATGATGAAACCTTATGAAAAATTGAAATTTTTTGAAAAGGCCGAAAGTTATTTAAAAGAATCTCTCTCCTTTGAATAATTGGATAAAAACGGTTACAAAATGAGCGATAATAAATTCACTGATCGAATGAACCTTGCTAAAAAGCAACTTTCATTAAACAAATTATTGAACAGAAAAAAACTGATTTTTAAAGTTGGATTTATAGGCCTGTTCAGACCCATTCGTTAATTGGAAAATACTTTGTGAGTCCAAAGTATCCATTCTCTGCGTCGCCTACATGGACGTAGATGATGGGTGTGAGTGGGAGGAAGCTTTGAAATTCTTTGCAATAGCCTGCTATTACGTGTGGATTTTACCTTGATCTTGAATATTTTAGTTCTCAATCTTCTCATCCAAAAATTAATCGAGGTGCTCTTAAGTGTTTTTTTATGTCCTGCCATTCGTAGTAGGAATCCTTGTTGTTCAACAATTATCTGAGCTGCCTTCGTTATTTTGGTTAATAGTCCTCTCTTTAATAGCGTTTTTACTTTCTTTTTACCGATATTGGCGATTATTCTTTTTTATTATTGGAATAATGTGGGCAAGTAGTTTTTCCATTGTACGTTTGGCAAATAGATTACCTGAATTACTACAAGGACAAACTATTGAAGTAGAAGGGCAGGTGATTGGGTTACCTCATTATGATGAGCGAAAAGTTAGATTTGATTTTTCAGTATCGAAACCTACAAAAAATTTCCCTAAAAAAATACGCTTAAGTTGGTATTTTCCAAAACAAAAAATAAAAACAGGTCAGTTCTGGACCTTGGCAGTAAAATTAAAAAAACCTCATGGACGATTTAACCCTGGTGGGTTTGATTATGAAAAATGGTTGTTCGAACAAAATATAGGAGCAACGGGTTATGTAAGAACAAACCCTGAACCCTTGCTCAATAAGTTCAAATCAACAAACAAAACCTTTTCAAATCTACGCCAGGAAATTTCAGATAAGCTAGACGAATTACTTAAAGATAGTGACAATAAAGGCCTTGTTAAAGCATTAATGATAGGGGAAAGGAATGAAATAAATCAACAGCAATGGGATGTTTTTAGAAAAACAGGAACAGTCCATTTGTTGGCAATCTCCGGTCTACATATTGGCTTGATATCGGGGTTGGTGTACTTTCTGGTATTGCAAATAAGTATTAAACTTTCTACAGTTTCCCCGCAAAAATATGCCGCTATTTCCGCATTAGTATTTGCACTATTCTATTCCGCTTTGGCCGGTTTTTCATTGCCGACTCAACGATCATTAATGATGTTGATAATTGCCATGATAGCACTTGTTTGGCAACGTAAAATCACAGCGAGCAATACAGTATCCCTCACTCTTTTTACTGTATTAATTGTTGATCCCTTAGCGGTTTTATCGATTGGATTTTGGTTATCCTTTTTAGCTGTTATTGTTATTATTTATAGCTTGGCAGGGAGATTAGGCCGCAGAGGCTATTGGCTCAGTGCTATTAAAATTCACTGTGTAACCGCGATTGGTTTGGCTCCGTTATTAATATACTCTTTTCAACAAATATCAGTTATTTCACCTATTGCTAATTTTATTTCGGTACCTGTAATCAGCTTTTTAGTTGTTCCCTTATGTTTGCTTTCAGTCGTATTTATGTTTATCTTTCCATTTATTACTGAACAGTGTTTAACCTTTGTCGATACATTATTGCAAGGGTTGTATGACATTTTATTGATAATGGCAGACCTGCCTTATGCTGTACTTAATACAGAAACAGCAACTGTTTTTACAATACCATTAACATTATTAGCGGTTTTTATTTTAATGGCACCAAAAGGCTTGCCTGCAAGGTGGCTAGGATTGGTATTTTTAATCCCCTCATTCTTTGTCAATCATGATAAACCAAAGCAAGGTGAAATAACAACAACATTGTTAGATGTGGGGCAGGGGTTGTCAGCTGTTATAGAAACAGCTCATCATGTATTAGTTTTTGATACGGGTGCAAAATACTCAAATAAATTTAACATGGGTGATGCAGTCGTTATTCCTTTTCTTGAAAGTAAAGGAATTGAAGTTGTTGACGCCTTATTGATTAGTCATGCTGATAATGACCATAGTGGAGGAGCATTATCAATTATTAAACAGAAAAAAGTTTCGAAGATTCTTACTAGCGTACCTAATTTATTTGAGCAATATTCACCTATACTTTGTTTACGAGGTCAAACGTGGGAATGGGATCAGGTAAGGTTTGAGGTTCTTTCTCCTTCAGAAGATTATCTAAAGGGTGAAAATAATAACTCATGTGTCCTTAAGGTCAGTTCAAATTATGGAACGCTATTATTTACCGGCGATATAGAAAAACCTGCGGAAGACTGGTTAGTTACTAATTATGCTAATCAGCTAGAGAGTGACATTCTTATTGCTCCACATCATGGCAGTAAAACCTCATCGTCAGTTTCTTTATTACAACAAGTATCGCCTAAGATGATTCTCATTCCTGCTGGATATCGAAACCGGTTTTTTTTTCCTCATCAGGAAATAATAGAGCGATATGAAAAATTAAGTATTCCTTGGGTAAGTACGGTTGATAAGGGGGCGGTGGTAGTTAAAATACAACATAATTCAATTATTATAGATTCAATAAGAGATAACCAAAGTAAATACTGGAATAAGTGATTTTATCTGCTATTTTTTTAAGTAAGTAGTTTTTTTTATGGCGAGTGTTTATTATTTATGAAATGTTTAGTTGTAGATGACAGTAAAATGTCTCGAATGATGTTAAAGAAAATTATTAACACTGCATACCCTGACTGGACGATCATAGAAGCATGTGATGGACAGGATGCAATAGAGAAGGCAAAAGGGCAAGGTCTGGATTTGATTTTACTTGATTACAATATGCCAGTTATGGGGGGAGGAGAGGCGGCAAAAGTATTAAGACCACAGTTTCCTAGTGCCAAAATGGCATTTTTAACAGCCAATGTACAAGAGGCTATAAAAAAATTAGCGATTCGTCTTAAAGTTGATTTTATATCCAAGCCAATCACAGAAGAAAAAATATTAAAATATGTTAGATAAATCACCCGTTTTAGATGACTTTTTTGTTGATGCGGTTGCAGAAGTGCTTAATATTGCAATGGGTAATGCTGCTGCTTCTCTAAGTGAAATGATCAACGAAGAAGTTCAATTAAGTGTACCTGGGGTGCAATTTGTTAGCCGAACTGATGCAGCTTTAATTATAGGTAAAAGAACCAAAACTAATGTCAGTGGTGTGCTTCAACCTTTTCACGGAGCTTTTGATGGTGAAGCTATGCTTTTGTTTCCTGAAAAACAAAGTCTAGAGTTAGTTAGAGCAGTTTTACAGCAGGACGATCTGACTTTAGAAGATTTAACTGATATGGAACAAGAGGCCATGACAGAAATTGGAAATGTCATTCTAAATGCTTGTTTATGTAGTATTGCTGACATGTTTAGTCAAGAAATGTTTGGGGAAATTCCAGAATTTATTCAAGGGTCATTAAAGAAAGTTTTTTCGGTTGAAAATGGGCTTGATCATTCCGATGATGCTATTGTCATGCTATTAAATATGGATTTTTCAGTTGAAAAAAAGAAAATTCAAGGTTATGTAACATTCCTAATGGATGTTAATTCAGTTGCCCAATTTAAAGCTAATATTGAAGAGTTTTTGGGGGTTTAATTGAAAAAGAGTAAAGCCAGCATAGATTATTGTCATGCTGTTTCTGATGCTGATAAAGATATTATTTGTAAAAAAGTTTTTTTAAGTAGTGAAACAGGGTTGGTTTTATTAGACAGTAAGTGCTGTGTCGATAGGTGGAATCCATGGTTTACTAAATACTGTGGAATTGATATCAATGAGGTTGTAGGAAAAAAATTACTTGAAATATTTCCCGTTTTAGAAAAAAGTAGTATTGAGCGAGCGGTGAATGCTTCGATAAATAATGGAATGTCTTCTATTATTTCCCAAACTTTAAATCGTAATCCATTTCCTTTAAAACATAGTTCTGGACAGTTTTTAGAACAACAAATAATAGTTAAGCCAATAACTTTGGAGAATCATGAGCATTTTTGTTTGATTCAAATAACTGATGTAACTGCTGCAGTAAATCGCGAAAAACAATTAGTAGAACAAGCAAAAACAACACGTGCTTTTTCAAGAAAATTAGCAAGAGAAAAAGAGAGAGCACAAATAACGTTGGCGGCAATTGCTGATGCTGTGATTACTACAGATAAAGTAGGAGCGATTCTATCTATGAATCCTGTTGCAGAAATTTTAACAGGCGTTTTTGAAGATGAAGCACTAGGTAAAAATGTTGATCAGGTTTTTAAATTAATTAATGAGGAAACGCAAGAGCCAATTCTGTGCCCTGTAACACAATGCCTTGATAGGAAAGATGTTGTGGTGAATGATGTCAATCATATGTTACAAGGTGTTGAAACTCTTTTTTCTATTACTGATTCAGTCGCCCCTATTTTTGATGAAGATGAAAATATGTTAGGCACTATTTTAGTGTTTAGGGATGTGTCTCAATCAAGGGCTTTATCTGCAGAGTTGAATTGGCAAGCGTTGCATGACCCTTTAACAGGTTTAGCAAATCGACGAAAATTTGAAGCAGAGATGAAGAAACTGCTGATTAAAGCCAGGTCAGATGATTTAAAACATCATCTTCTATATCTGGATTTAGATCAGTTTAAAGTAGTCAATGATACCTGCGGTCATGACGCAGGGGATGAGTTGTTGAAACAAATCACTGATATTTTAGATAAAAAAACACGTAAAACTGATTTGCTAGCACGTTTGGGAGGGGATGAATTTGGTCTTTTATTAGAAAGTTGTGATGCCGAGCATGCTCTAGTCATTGCCAATAATTTACGCCAGGCTGTAGAAGATTTTAGGTTTGGTTGGCAAACACAATCTTTTAAAATTGGTGTTAGCATAGGTATTACTGAAATAACAGGGACTGAATCCAAGGATTCTGAAATATTAAGTGCTGCTGATGCCGCATGTTATGTAGCAAAAGAAAGTGGGCGTAATCGCGTTCATTTTCATCAAATTAATAGCTCAGCATCGGCTGTTCATCAGAAAGAGATGCAGTGGATTTCTCGATTACAAGCCGCTTTAGATAATGATAATTTTGAGCTTTATTTACAACGTATTCAAGATGCAGAAACTTTATCCGTTGCTTCAAATCATTATGAAATTTTATTGAGGATGATTGGAGAAGATGGAGAAATTATTCCGCCCGGTGCATTTTTACCGGCAGCAGAAAGATTCAATCTTATTGGAAGTATAGATCGATGGGTAATTGAAAATGTATTTAAAAAAATAAAAAATATCAAAAAAAGTGAAGAAAATACAGATAATTTAACGCTATCCATAAATTTATCGGGTGTATCCATGGGGGATACTGAATTACTTGATAGAATCTGTCAATTATTAAGTGAGTCAAGTTTCCCTGCTGAAAATTTTTGTTTTGAAATTACTGAAACAGCGGCCATTGCAAATTTAAAGCATGCTCAAGTCTTTTTAACTACGTTACGGTCTAAAGGTTGCAAGATTGCACTAGATGATTTTGGTAGTGGATTATCATCATTTGCCTATTTGAAATCATTACCTGTAGATGTGATTAAAATTGATGGCTATTTTGTAAAAGATATAGCAGATGATGATGTAGATAAGGTGTTTGTAGAATCTATTAACAAAATGAGTCAGGTGATGGGCTTAACAACCGTTGCAGAATTTGTAGAAAATGAGAGTATTTTAAAAGTATTAACAGAAATTGGTGTGAATTATGCGCAGGGGTTTGGCATTCATAAACCATGTCCTTTTGATGAAGCTATAATTATTAAATAGATAAATCTATAATAAACCTAGAAGTCGTGAGCCAACTGATCTTTTTAGAATCAAAAAAACTAAAGAGTAATTTTTATTATACCATATTCCTATCTTAAGAATCAGTCTTAGCCTTCTCCAATACGAAATGAGTCTGAAAACCACCCCATATTCCAATATAAAATGAGTCTAAGCTGACAAAATCAGGGAATCTGTTCATGATGAAACAATGAAAGCTATCATGAATCTTAATGTATTAAAAAACACCGAAGAGTTACAAACTTTTTTAGACGGAACCCAAGCCATTGTATTTAGCGTACCAGGTGATAAAACAGTACGATATGACTTTATTCAATCCACCTTAAAA
>JAKIVF010000205.1 GCA_021647145.1 Methylococcaceae bacterium
TGATTGGATTGTTCGTTTGAATCATTAGAGAGTTTCCTTTTTTTAATTAAAGATTCGACACCTTTATCAAAATGGGTAACTCTCTTCTTGTCAATCTGAAGTGTACGATCTAGTCTGAATTAATACATATAAGTAAACTTAGCAAAAGCCATTAGAGCTATCACTTTTCCATTTCTACAGTAGAACAGAAAAGTGATAACGTATGTTGTGATCTAATGCTACTTAAGACTAAATGACTGATTATACAAATTCAAATCAGCTTACACAAAATCGCATTAACTATATAATTAACTTTAAGGCCAAGGAATATTAGGAATGCTTGTGCAATCCTCATATTGAGTATCACCAAAGATAGTGGTCACACAATGCGAACCTTTATAATGAGCAGTGATAGAAACGATATATTCTGCTTCAACCTTTTTATCTCCTTTCATAATATATCCTTTTATAGGCTCCTTAATGTTGAGTGCGGCTTGCAGATTATCATTAGCGGCAATTATTTTAGTCTTACATTTTTTTGATCTTTCTACGCCTCTGGTTTTATTACAAGCGTTGATTTCTTCTCCAGTGATAGAGTTAATCACAACGGCTTTACTTGTCTCAAAGTTGATTCCAGTTGCTACTACGGCATGTTCTACGATCAATTTAGGAACAAATAACGGTTTTTTAGCAGAAGCTGAAATGATTTTTGCAAATTCAGGCGTAATTTCTCCAGTCTTTTTAATATTGGCACTGAACTTAGACAGAATAGAGGTGGCTTTTTTGACTTTGATTATTTTCTTCGGTAAAAAGTCTCGAGCTTTTATGTTGTGTTTAACTATGTCCTGTTTCGTGCCGTCTTGAGACGAAACAGGAATAAATTTCCACGCAATTAACAATCCGCTGGTTAGCAGAAGAAAGACTATTTTTAACAGGGTTTTTATTTTCATTTTTTTCCTCTTCTTTTTTAGTAAATACTCTCCATGAGCATTCTCGTTTCAATTTAGAAAAATTCACTTGGACGATTCAAAAAATCGTAGAACGATTTGATCTTATCAAAGTGAGTGGTTAATAAAAAATAGATTGATATTAATATTCAACAGTCAGTGTAAAAAAAGCGTTTAACTGATTCTACTCAGATTAATAGAACAAACTAAGTTTAATAAAAATCTCCCGCTCAGGAACAAAGGGGCTGAGTTGAGGGCCACTTGCATCAAAAGCACTCTGAAAGGCGTACCGATTATCAAATAGATTTCGGACTTCAACACTGATTAGTCCCAGTTTTTTGGGTAAGCGGTAACCAAGGGCAGTATCAAATGTCCAAAATTGTTCTCTATCATATATAAGAGGAGATGTATCCAAATCAGTCACTATTCCAACTTTCTGCTTTACATAGGTTGCGTTAAATTTGGCAAAAACACCACTGCCATGAAAAAAATTAACAGTAAGAGGTATCTGTTGTGTTGATACCCTTTGAGGGTCTGTGTCATTTCCATTGCCAAGGACAAAATCGCGATAGAATTTTTCAAATTGATATTCAGCCCGTAAAGATAGCCAATTGGCAGGTGTCCAGTAAAGATAAGCAATATGAGAAACCTCATTTCTGTCTCTATTGTTTGCTCGTAATGATACAACTGGTTCGTTAGTATATCTCCAGTTTAGTTCCCCACCCATGAACAAAGTTTGCAAGGGTTGGTAGTCTGCACCTAATGAGTATTGCCAGGCAGTAGTACCTTTTAAACCATCAAAAAATTGATTAAACCCAGCTATTTGAGTCGGTTCAATAGTTTGATTAGAGGCTAATGGGCGTTTAAGTGAACGAAAGGACGCGCCACGTAAAGTAAAATTAGCGAAAGGATTCCAAACCAGGCCAAATTTCGGGTTCAATTGTTTTTTATTAGTTAATTCATCCTGGTATGAATCATAGCTGATTCCTAAAGTGCTAGTCAGGCTGGATAATAACGAGTGTTTGAAATAAAGATAAGTATTGAAGTATTGTGTTTTATTTTTATCTGTAGTTGGGTCTATTTGAGGTAGAGTAAACCCGGGGATAGGAGGAGTTATCGTATCTATTTGTTCTCTTAATGTCTCTTTTTCTAATTCAAGGTAACCCAATCCCATCGTTATATCAAATGATGTAGGGTGAAACAGGTACTGAATTTCTGTTTGATACCCACTAGTTAAATCATTACCACCTTTTTGTCCAAAAAATAGAAAAGGGGAGGGGGCTGGGAAAAAGACTGTATCGTGAAAAGTGTCTTTGCGGGTGGTATAAAAAGCGGATAAAATCAGGTCCTGCTTAGCGTCAATACGAAAATGTGTTCCCACTCTAGCTGTATCATGCTCTATAGTTTGTCTCAAGTTTTTTCTATGAATACCGTTTAAACGAAAAGGCACATCTCCACTTCTAACATCATCAGTTTTAAATTCAAACTGGATATTAAAATCAGGTGTTACTGCATATTGAAAAAAAGCATTATAGACATCTTGCTGATAATCATCGTTTTCTCGAAAGCCATCAGTCTGAAAATGAAATTGCCCAAAGCTCAATGATAGTTGATCATAAACTCCGGAAATGATGGCGTTGTCAGTGATGGTATTATTACTTCCATATGCACCATTGAGCAGGATATGAGCACCATTAGAAGTGAACATGGGGTCGTATTCGCCGGCAGATAAACGGGAAGGACCGGTACTGTTCAGAATGCCGATATTTTCAGCGGTTAACTGAGGTTGTACTGGCGTAACATTAATGGATTGAAGTAATTGCGCTTGTAACAGTTCGCTGGCTCTTGCGATTCTGAAACGCGGTTGACCAATATAAGCATCTGAGAGAAAACGGTGAGCAGAAGGGTTGGTTGAATCAGAACCTAGTGCATTCCAGGCTTCTTTTAAAGCCACTCGACTAAAACCAAGATCTTGATAAATACGAGCCATATTGGCTGATCTAGCTGCTGCATCCTCATCCAACAACAATTTAGACCGATAAACCCCACGATTATCATTCAACTCAATCGCCTTCTGCATATCATGCAGAGCTTCGACCGGCCGGTTAGTAGTCTGTTTGCGGATGGCATCATAAAACCACGGTGTCGGGTCATTCGGGTCCATTTCTTTAGCGATGGTTAATTCAGTTTCGGCATAGCCATCATTTCTTAATTCATAATAGGCTTTGCCCAAATAACTGCGCATGATGGCATTTTCTGGGTCCAGGCTGACTGCTGTTTCTATGTCACTG
>JAKIVF010000206.1 GCA_021647145.1 Methylococcaceae bacterium
AGCAAATCCTCGGAAGTTACCTGATAACAATGGATATTGGGAATATATCACGCTGCAAATTCAAAACTTGCAGAAAAAAAGTGATCATCGCAAAAAAAAGATGGGAAAGCTACTCAGGCGTTCGCAAGATATTATAAAAGGGCTACCTTATGCAGCTGTTATGCTTAATGAACATAATGAAATTGATTGGGCGAACAAAGCATCCTTAGAATACTTGAATATTGATTATAAAAGAGATCATGGCTATCGAATTGATAATCTTTTACGTTTTCCTGAATTGCAAGGATTTCTTTCTAAAAACAAACCAGAAGCGATTGAAATATCTTTACCACAAAGTAAGGATCATCAACTAGCATTGCAGTTAATTCCTCTACAGAAAAAAATGAAACTCCTTATCGCAGAAGATATTAGCGAACGTACGCAAGTTCAACAAATGCGAAAGAATTTTATCGCCAATGCTTCACACGAATTACGAACTCCGCTAACAGTCATCGCAGGGTATTTAGAGATTATTCAAGAAGACGAAAGTTTGCCAGAGCATTTACAAACAGCTGTTGCTTCTGCAACTGAGCAATCTTTTAGAATGCAAAGAATTATTGAAGACTTGCTCACCCTCTCTCGTTTAGAAAATTCTGAATTAAATGATAATAACAGCCAGGTTATTGACATACCATCAATTTTACAAAGTATTTGTTCGGAAGAAGCCATATTGATAATGGATGATACTCACACGCTTGAAACAGATATAGATGCAGATTTAAAACTAAAAGGTGTAGAATCAGAAATTGTCAGTGTTTGTAGTAACCTAATTCATAATTCGATACGTCATACCAATGGAGGTACACAAATAATCGTTGAATGGAAGAAAACGCCTTATGGTGAGGCATGCTTTAAAGTAAAAGATAACGGACAAGGTATTCCCGCTGAACACCTATCCCACCTAACAGAAAGATTTTATCGAGTAGATAAAGGGAGATCAAGAGATAAGGGGGGAACAGGGTTAGGTTTGGCAATTGTACAACACGTTGTCCAACGGCATGGTGGACGGCTAAATATAAAAAGTACAGTCGGTAAAGGTTCCATTTTTTCGGTCTGTTTTCCTGCTGAAAGATTGGTTAATTAAGGAGCTACTCCATATAGAAACAAATCTGAAATACGTTTTACATTATTACTAATGTAAAAGGAGAAAAAAGGAGAAAAAATGAAAAATCTTATTAATGATTTAATGATAGTTTTGTTTTCATTAGTAGTCTTAGGATCTACATCTGCTTACGCAGACAATACCATCGAGTCTATATCCGCTAACAATAATCAAAAAACTGTTACCTTTGAGATAAATGGTCGTTTCTCAGATGGAAATGAAAGTCACGTACAGTTTTTTATAGATGCAGATAATGATCCAAGTACAGGCTATTCAGATTGGCTTATTGAGGGAGTAGATTATCGTGTAAAAGATGATGGGGTTTACGAATTTAATGGTGAGGATTGGGTGAGGATAAATAATTCAAGCACTACTTACAAACAAGATGTCTACATCTCTTCAGAGATACCTTTGTACCTTCTAAATAATAGCAGTACGATCAACTTCACTGCGGTGGTGATGGATTCTGATTGGGATAATTGGCAAATATATGACGAAATGGTTGGTTACGATTTTAAAGGTAGTAACAATGATGGAGAGCTCGTCAGTGAAGAAACTGACAGCGTAAGTTATAGCGATAGTGTTCTTAATGCAAAGTTACAATATCAAGAAGTGAATAAATCACCAAAATTTATTGGATTTATTGGTAAGTTTGGCGAGGATAATAACAATGGTAATTACTACTTATCAGCAAATGGCTATCTAACCTTTGAAGTTAGTGAATGGCAAGATGCTAAGTCTAAAAGAGTAGAATTAAGAGATGTGAATGAGTGGGGAGTTGATAGCAAAACGAGAAAGCGTATGGAAGGAAAAGTCAAATTTGCTAAACCTGAAGGTGATATTGATGAAATAACTTGGATGCAAATGCATTATAAACATACTGGAGCAAAACCATTTGTTCGTTTGGTCTGGAAAGAAAATAAAGATGGTCACTATGATGGCCTATGGGCTGTGATTAGAGACAACGACAGACTGAATAATGCTAAATGGTTCTATTTAGGAGAGAGGCCTAATTCATTTTTTACAACCATGATATCGATAGAAAACGAGAAACTAACGGTAGAGGTTGCAAGTAATCAACATACTCAAGACGTACCTTTATACTGGAAAGATCAACGAAATTATTTCAAGGCGGGTTTGTATTTTAGTGGACAATCAAAATCTAAAACCAGAGAAGCTGGTGTACAATTCAAAACATTGAATATAACCAATTAAAGACATAATGCATAAGATACTGTCTTAAAAATCAACTCTAATTTTGGTGTTCAAACTTTTTATTGCTTAAAATTGGGTGCTACTCCAGCTCGGCGTTTTTGAAGCTGACTATAAGAAACTCACCCATATTCAGTGCAAATGAAAGCAAAAGTGTAAAGAACCTTTAAGTCGACCAAGAAAGGTGTGATGTTTTTTCGTTCTATATTCCAAATGACGATAGACCAGTAATTTTATCCCATCCTCGATAAAGACCCAAAATAGACAATAAGCCCAAATTAATCCAATATAATCCCAGGTGATAGGTGTAACAAACCAGCCAAATCTAGCAATAAATACCGCTACGATTTGAGTGCAAATAATAGCAATGGAGCAGGAAATGGACGTGTAAGAAAGCAATGACGGGTACGGGCGACAAATAAAGTTAAATGCCCAGCAATTGCCAGTTTAAGAAAATAGGAATTGTTAAATTAATATAGCTTTGATATCCTGTTGTTTTTCACTGAGAGAATAACAATGACATCTTGCCCATCTTGTAATGCAGAAGGATGCACTAAAGACGGCATAGTTAAAGGTAGACAGAGATATAAGTGCAAATCATGTGGCTATCGGCATACAGTAAAATATTTAGGAATAAGCCCAGAAATTAAACGCCAAGCCCTTCAGCTTTATCTTGAAAGGCTTGGGGTTTAGGTCAATTGGACGACTCCTTAACCGTAGTCATGTTGCGGTTTATAACTGGATTAAAGCACATGGCAAGTCAATTGAACCCCTTCGGTCTGAAAAAGAAATAGGAATTGTTGAGCTAGATGAAATGCATACATATATTGGCTCAAAAAAACTAGTGCTGGATCT
>JAKIVF010000207.1 GCA_021647145.1 Methylococcaceae bacterium
ATAGTACGAGTGCGTACTCTTTGTTGAAAATGCCTTTTTTGCACAAAAACATTGTCAAGGACTTTTTGTCTTTTATTCGCTGTTTTTTCAAAAAATTATCCTTTCCCTGTAATTTATACCGGATACGATAGAATTCCTTTTTTAGTCTAAATTAGGAGTTGGTTATGTCCTCAAAAATTGATGTTTTACTCAGTAAAATTCAATCTCTAGAACAAGAGTTAATTTTAGAAATCCAGAATCAGCAAAGTACTTTCGCCTTTGAAATAAAACAAAGACGTATATTTTTTGAAAAAAAAGTTACTCAGCAACAAAAGTATTATCTGCAAAAGTTATTGAGTTACCTGAAAAACTCATCCCTCAAAAACGTCCTGAGCGCACCTATTATATGGGGAGTACTTATTCCTGCTGTATTACTGGACATTTGCGTTACACTATTTCAGTTAATTTGTTTTCCTATCTATGGTATTCCTAAGGTCAAACGTGCTGATTATGTCATTTTTGATCGACAATATTTAAGCTACCTAAATATTATTGAAAAAATAAATTGCGCTTATTGTAGTTATTTTAACGGAATAATTGCTTATATACAGGAGATAGCAGCACGTACTGAACAGTTCTGGTGCCCTATTAAGCATGCACGTAATCTGAGTAACTTACATAGCAGGTACCAGAAATTTATAGATTATGGTGATGCCAAATCATATCGACTGCAAAAACAAGAAATTCGAACACAGTTTGATGATCTATAATACCCAAAATTTGTGAGACATAAAAATCAACAATATAATAAAACCTCTTCTTTAATTGCTGGTCTATTTAACAACTAGATAAAATTGTAGTTCGCTGCGTTATTACAAATCTTTTTTTATTCGATTTTTCAGTCAAGTGTATCCAATGTGTGGTTAATTAAGTTTTGATTTCCGGATAAAAACTCAGAAGTATCTTTTGAGTTACAACCCAATAATTCTCTGCTTGTGTAAAATAAACTGTTAA
Source organism: Methylococcaceae bacterium (assembly GCA_021647145.1). GTDB lineage: Bacteria > Pseudomonadota > Gammaproteobacteria > Methylococcales > Methylomonadaceae > QPIN01. The sequence goes on from JAKIVF010000207.1 coordinate 994, forward strand.
TTTGTACTTTGTGTTATTTTCCTTATCGTATCAATCACACTTTCCGTTTTGCTAGCAATAAAAATAATTTGTTGTCCTTACAAGAGTGAATATTCAAATATGTATTATTCCAGTAAGAGCTAATTCATGTTCATCTATTGTCATCTTTTTACATTGTATTAACTCCTCATTTGTAATAAGCATATTTAAGGTAAATTCTTCTGTATCAAAAGTGAGGTCTTCAATAAAAATATCATCTAAGTTTTCATGTTCATCAGCGTACAATTTCATAATTATTTCTCAATAGTTTAATTAACACCTCCATTATCTGTAATTTATGTGACATAAATATGAACAAAAAAAGAATTATAATAAACGATTTTAAATCATATCCAACTTAAATAGAGTTTTCAGTTTAACAATAAATTACTTAACGCGACCTAATGAATAATTGAGGAACTTTTTCTAAGTTTAAGGATATTCTTCTATCAAGCCACCTAAATAACGAAAAATTTCACGTATTTCATTCTCGTTTATAAAGCCTGAAAAATGTGGCATACTGACTCGTTCAGATTTCAGCATATGTTGTATTTTGCTAATAAGCTGCTTATCAGTTTGAGATTTAAAATAAGCATTATCAAATACAGGAAGATCAACTTTTTGAAAAAAAATATCCTCATCTTCACCTTCATCATTTAAAGTAGTCATCATCACTGGGGAGCCATTCGATCCATGGCAACTTTGGCAATATCTGTCATAGCTCTCATATCCAGGAGATAGAAGCCGAATAAAAGAAATGACCGATTCAATTTCCTGTGGTTTCAATATATTTTCAGTACCTGGCATTGCTTCAATACCTTTTGTAATAATTTGTATTAATTCTTTATTACTGTGTTGAGCTTGAAAGCTTGAACTACTTAAATTTGGTAAAGAATCAGGCATTTTAGATGACAAGTTACCTTTGCCGTGACCATACATTCCATGACAACCCAAACATAACTGGTCGTATACTTGTTGTCCAGTTTTGACTTTATTCCATTCTATATTTGGTATTTTTTTGATATAGTTTAATAATGCATTTACTTCGGCATCAGTATTAAGACTTGCCTTTTTTGATAATTGAACTTGCATTTTTGTACCTGATGAGACCCAATCTACAAAATCATTTTCAGATTTTTCAGCAAGCAAGTTGTGTCGCAATAAAATAGGTGCAGGAACATCCAGATACATTTCAGCTTGACCGTTGCCACGACCTTCCCAGCCATGGCAATCAGCACAGTAATTAATATAAAGAGCTTCTCCCTTAGAAAATTTCCTGGGCTTAAAACTAGATGCAGTTGAAGCATGTGGTTGAACAACCTTATTTTTTGTTGTTGAGTCTCTAGCCTGTATTGCTATTTTATTATCAATACCAGTTGAATTTAAGGTCGTTGGCTCACGGTAACAGCTTGATAAAATAATAACTGCTAAAAAAAAGGACCATTTCATTAAACTTCTCCTGTTATTATTTTAGTCTTGTTATTTTTTGCTTTATATAGAGCACACTACAATAGCAAATTTTGTAAAGGATACCTCTAAACATCTCAGACCTAAGCTGTATATCTTTAGTTCCTGCAGGGTCAGAGCAAAATGTACACTATTCGTTATCTTAGAAGTTCTCTGTAGAATAACGATAGGCACGAAGTTCTTCTGACCAACAATTTACAGGTAATCCCGCCTTCCTTTTTAAATGATGAACAAAATCAATTGGCTGAGATAGAGATGCCCATACAGAAGGTAAAAATGTGGCTCTGTGAAAACCATCATCAAGAATAAGACCATCAATACCTGGTCTAAGCTGCTGGATTAATTCTGTTTCCGAATGGCAAGGAACGCTTTCAGCCGAGCTTAGAATAGATAGATGAATGCTAAGGTTATCTAATTCAGGTTCGGTTAAAGGTGGAAAACGAGAATCAGAAAAAGCGGCTGCGTAGCTGTTTTGAACAATATCTTCAGCCAATGCCCTGCGTGCTTCTAGCATACCGATACAACCACGCAATTGGCCATTTTTTTTTAGTGTAACAAAAGTGGCTCGCTCTGCAGTGAGTTCAGAAGCCATTATTGTAAGATCTAACTGAATAGGATGACCATATTTTAAGCCATGTTCAATAGAGGCTTTGGCTAGGTCTTTTAGTATTTTTCTATGATTCTCTGATAACATTATGTTTCTTCATTGAATAAATAGGAACCGTAAC
>JAKIVF010000067.1 GCA_021647145.1 Methylococcaceae bacterium
AATTTACTGATCAAATGAACCTTGCTAAAAAGCAACTTTTTAAACAAATAAATGAACAGAAAAAAGCCTGATTTTTAAAATTGGAATATAAGGGGCTTTCAGACTCATTTGTTAATTGGAAAATACTGATGATGGCGTAAAAAATAAAGCAAAAGGGTTAGCATTTATTAATGGATCAAATACAAAAAAAAAGATAACTGAGGTAGAAACGGCAAAAATAATAGCAAAATCATTGAAGGCCGGAATTAATTACGAGTCCCCTGGTTCTCGCGGAGCCATAGTCAAAAAAACTGCCAATGAAGCCGAGTTTATTATTACTAACGCTACCGGTTTTAATCTAAATAGAGTGCTTATCGGTGATTACACAAATCAAAAACTACAGTATAACGTTCCTGGGAAAAAATTTAGTGATGCTGGTGTTGATATTGCAATTGATCTCGTTTATTCGGCAGTAGTAGAACGCATTGATAAGTTTTCCTCAAAGTTTGTGCCAAAAACAGCAGGGGGCACTGTTACGGTAACCATTGATAATAATTTACCGATAATAATACAAACTAAAGGTAAAAATACAAAGCAATTAGAATCTGAATTAGACAAGGCTTTGGGGGAAAGTGCGCATTTTTCTTCTGAGCCTATTTATCCAAATATTGTGGAATTAAATTCAAGAAACTATAAACCATTTGATGGCGGGGAACTTCAACTTTCTAATTTAAATGCAAGGTCTATCGAAATAGATATAAATGACTCTGCTTTAGGTGTTTTAACAAAATTTAGGTTCCCCTCAATAAGCAAGCCTGAAGATGGTTTTGAAAATCATGTAATCAAGCTAGTTATTCTATTAATTGTAGCTAGTTTAGGCTATGTTTTTTATGCTAGAAAAAAAGCTTAATGCTGATTTTTACTAAAATGCCGGGTTAACGAAAGAGCTGTTTCCCCAATCTGCCTTTTTATTCCTAGTGTATATCTGGCTTTTTTTTTAAGTATTTTTGTAATTAGGCCGCATAATCTAAAAAATGTTCTATGATTTTTAGAATCATTGTGTAAACTTGCCTCTACTAGAAGTTATTGTTTCTAAAAGATATTGAATGACCCTGAAATGAAACTTTAAACTATAAAGGAAATCGGATATGAGCAATCCAAATAAGAATATACCTAACATGGGAATTCTTGGATTAAAACAAAACTGGCGTAAGGATTTGCAGTCCGGCTTTCTTGTTTTTCTATTAGCATTACCCCTGTGTCTTGGGGTTGCATTGGCTTCTGGCTTTCCAACTGCTGCGGGTATTATTCCTGCAGTTGTTGGGGGGTTACTCGTTTCTAGAATAAATGGCACTTTCGTGACTATTACAGGCCCTTCAGCGGGGCTTATTGTTGTTTTGTTAGCTGCAGTAGAAAGTTTAGGAAAGGGCGATATGATGGTAGGTTATCAATTAACCTTAGCTGCCATTGTTATTTCCGGCTTCTTGCAAGTTATTGCAGGTTATTTTAAAGTTGGAAAGTTAGGCTCATTATTTCCAGCGACTGTTGTACATGGAATGTTAGCTGCAATTGGTATTATTATTATAGCTAAGCAGATTCATATTATGCTGGGTGTAAATACGATTTATGACAGTATTTTTAAAACGATTGGTCAAATTCCCAACAGCTTTTTACATCCAACGCCAGGCATTGCCGTAATAGGTTTAATTGGCTTAGCTATTTTAATTTTTTGGCCCCATATAAAACATCCATTTTTAAAAAAAATACCTTCACCATTAGTTGTATTGGTGGTGGGTATGGGGTTAGGGCAGATGTACGGTGTTCAGCATGAGCACTTCCATCTTTTTTTTCTGGGGCAGGTTTATCTTGAAGAGCATGAACATTTAGTTGCTCCAGAATATTTAGTTGATATCCCCGATCAAATATCCTCTATTTTTTACTTTCCTGATTTTTCCAAAGTGATGAGTATGGAATTCTTAGCCGCAGTTACGAGTCTATTTTTAATTGGTAGTCTTGAGTCTTCGGTTGGTGCTGACGCTATAGATAAGCTTGATCCATACAAACGAGAATCAGATTTGGATAAAGATCTAACAGCAAATGGAGTGGGTAACATAGTTTGTGGTTTTTTAGGTGGGCTGCCTTTAATGACTGAAATTGTCAGAAGTTCTGCCAATATTGAAAATGGGGCAAGAACGGGCTGGGCAAATTTTTTTCATGGATTAATTTTTTTAGTCTTTGTTATATTGTTCCCTCATCTTATACACAATATCCCACTGGCAACTTTGGCCGCATTATTAGTTTACACTGGCTACCGTTTAGCAGACCCGCAAAAGTTTAAAGAAGTTTTAGATGTTGGTGTAGATCAATTAGTTTTGTTTTCAATTACGATCATTGGCGTATTAGCAACAGATATACTAATAGGTATTATCTTGGGTGTGATTACTAAACTTGTTATAGAGTTAATACGAGGCGTCTGGCCAGAGAATATTTTCAAAATCTACTTTGAACTTCAACGTCCTGATGATAAAACGATTCTAATTGTTTTATCAGGTTCGGCATTATTTTCTAATTTTCTACCATTAAAAAATGCATTATCAGAACTTGAACCTGGTAAATCGATTATTTTTGATTTTTCGGAAGGTTATTTGATAGACCACTCAGTGATGAAGTTTATTGACGATTTTAACCGAGACTATATAGCTCAGGGTGGTGAATGTAAAATGATCGGTCAAGTTGTAAAAAAGTTTTCTAACCATGAATTAGCTGCACAATTAATGACTACTGATGATAGAAAAAAATAAGGCTCTTTTGAAAAGTAAGAGGGTAAATTAAAATCATCTGAAGCTAAAACCTACTAAAGTCTGTTTTTTATGATGAAAGAGTTTTTCAACAAGCCCTTCACATTAAAATTAAATAAATCAATAAATAAGCTGATCAAAAACGACTAGAAATATTCTAACGAACCAACAGTTTTCTCTCCATTATTCCAGTTTTGTCCTGCTGTTTTTCTAGCTCAAGTAAATTGACTGAATCTACCTTGGCGAATGAGCATGAGAAATAACTTTTGCATCATGATTCCCTGTTATTTTACGTAATCACTGAATCATATTGTCCGTGTAACAGTGTATGCTGGATACTTTTGAACGACTAACCAATGTAGAAAACAACGATAAGGATTAATATTTCCAGTGAATCAAAACAACTCATCGCGCAAACAACAAGAGATTTAGACATTAAAGTAAATACCTTGCATACCTGAATTGGAAAATATTCTAAAGCCAAGGTTTTCAATGCCGGAACGAATGAGCAGACTTTATTTATCATTCGTAGATTACGAAATTTAGCAAAAAACCGGGCAAACTTGAGTCCGGAAAATTGTCGATACATCAAAATACTGCAGACAACATTAGAAGCTAATATTTTGATAAACTAGGCAGCAAAAAAACAAGGAAATTATGAATAAATACTTTACTCTACCTAAAACTGGAATTGACGGTCTAAAAGAAAATTGGCTAAGTGATTTAAAAGCTGGTTTTTTTGTTTTTCTTATTGCTCTACCTTTATGTTTGGGAATTGCAATAGGCTCAGGGTTTCCACCTACAGCCGGGATTATCACTGCTATTGTGGGGGGCTTACTGATTTCCAGAATCAGTGGTTCTTATATTGTTATTAATGGCCCTGCGGGTGGTTTGATTGTCGTTATGCTGGCTGCTGTTGAATCACTTAGTGATGGCAGTGATATGCTCTCAGGGTATCGTTATACACTGGCAGCAACCATGGTTGCTGGTTTTTTTCAAGTGCTGATGGGTCGTTATAAAATGGGTGGGCTAAGTGCCTTTTTCCCGACGCCCGTTGTGCATGGAATGTTGGCTGCGATGGGAATTAGCATTATGGCGAAACAAATACACGTCATGCTTGGTGCAACCCCCGAGCCAGGAAACCTTTTTTCATATATCGGACAAATTCCTAATAGTCTGGTTAATTCTACAACTGAAATTGCAATTATTGGTCTACTTTCTCTTTCAGTTTTATTTATTTGGCCTCTTTTAAAAAATAGCTTATTACATAAAATACCGGCACCTTTAGTCGTGTTGATAATAGGAATAAGCTTGGCGCAATATTTTGGTATTCACTCTTCGCCATTCTTAGTAACAATTCCATCAGAGGTTACGGAATATTTTTATTTTCCTGACTTTTCAAAGATTTATACTTTGGAATTTTGGGTGGCAACACTGAGTATTTGTTTGGTTGCGAGTCTTGAAAGCTTATTAAGTGCCACAGCGGCAGAAAAAATAGATCCTTATAAAAGACCTACTGATTTAGACCGAGATTTGTCAGCAGTTGGCTTGGGAAATGTTATTTCTGGACTAATAGGTGGTTTGCCTATGATTGCTGAATTTATACGTAGTTCAGCAAACGTAGAAGGTGGAGCAAAAACAAGTTGGGCTAATTTCTTTCATGGTTTAATTTTACTTATTTTTGTCGTTTTATTCCCAGAATTTATTCGCACCATCCCTCATTCCGCTTTAGCCGCTTTATTAGTTTATGTTGGTTATCGGCGTGCAAAACCACAGGTCTTTTTAGATGTTTTGGCAATAGGAAAAGACCAGTTGTTTTTATTTGTAGTGACTATTTTAGCGGTATTAGCAACTAACTTATTGGTTGGTGTGTTTTTTGGTGTATTTATAAAGCTGTTGCTTCATTTATCCCGAGGAGTCTGGCTAAATAATATGTTTAAGATTCATTTTAAAATTGTAGAATCAGGGGGGCGTGTTACCGTACAAATTGTCGGTTCTGCTTTATTTTCTAATTTCTTACCACTAAAAAAAGCAATAGAAGATATAGATCAAGGTAAGCATATTACTTTTGATTTATCACAAGGCTATTTAATTGATCACTCAATCCTGATTTTTATTGAAGAGTTTAGTAACCACTATATAAGAAATGGTGGTTCTTGTCGAAAAGTAGGTCATGCTTTAGAAACCTATTCTAACCATGATTTGGCGGTTCGATTAATGACTGCAGACGATAGGAAGTAATAAATTATTTGAATGTATTCTAAGACCCCGTTCTAAGATAAACTAAGGTGGAGTGATAATGAATAAAGAGCTGTTACTATTAAGGCACGGTAAATCGGATTGGAATACGAACACCACTGACTTCGATAGACCATTAAATCAACGTGGAAAACGTAATGCACAACAAATAGGTGAGTGGTTAATCAGGCAAAAACTAGTGCCAGATTTAATTATTTGTTCACCAGCAGTACGCGCATTAACAACGACGCAAATAGTTTGTGAAGCAATGGGAGAGGGTGTACAAACGATTCAAACTGAAAAAAAAATTTATGAGGCGAGTTTGTCAGACTTACACCTAGTTTTACAGGCTATTCCTGAGTCAACACAACGGCTATTATTGGTCGGGCATAACCCTGGTTTTGAATCATTATTGAGTGACCTGGCTCCTAGTATTCAAATACCAAGTGATGGGAAATTGATGCCAACTACAACGTTAGCATATTTACAACTTAATTCACAATGGACAGTTTTACAAGGTCGTTATTTAATACAGCGAGCAAAAAATTTGTCTAATTAAGTCAACTATGAAATATCACTTTTTCAATAATGGGTAATGCTTGTTTAATATGCTCAAACCTATGTGACCCACCTTTGTAACAAATTACATTGGCTTGATTTTGATATTTTAACAGTGTGTTTTCAGAATCAATCAATACATCACCCAAGTCTAACAAAATAGTTCGGTCTAAGCGTTGATGATTACTTTCAAGTTCTTTTTCAAACTTAGTGTATTGTTTACAATCATTTGAAGCCCAATGATAAGGTTGTCCTGTTTCATAGTTTTCAGTTACCCCAATAAAGTGGGGTAATAGCTTGCTTGGTGTAATAGCAGGGTTAATCATTATTGCCTTGCTTCCCGTTTTCATAGCCAGGTATTCACTGGTAAACCCACCCATTGATGAGCCCATGAAAATTACATCACAGGATTGATCCAGGTATTGATTCCACTGAAATAACATATCTTCCACAATCCCCTGAAAATCTCTGTAATCAACATTGGGGGTGTATAATATAATGTCTTTTTGTAAGCAAAACTCTTGCATAACAAGGAGTTTTTCCTTGTTGGTGAGTAAATCTCCCCTGAAGTTTAATGATGCAGAATTGAATCCGTGAAGGTAAATAATGGCTTTTTTCATCATGATCAACAATTTTCAAATTGATTTTTATCATACTGTAACATTTAATAATTTAACCCCCCGTTAATTTTTGAGCGTCTAGTCTCTTAAATGACCATTTCCATAGACTATCCACTTGTAGGTTGTCAGCTCATTAGGCCCAACTGGACCACGGGCGTGAAGTTTATCCGTACTGATACCAATTACTGATCCTAAACCATAATCACCACCTCCAGACAATCTTGTTGAAGCATTGATCAATACAGAGGCTGAATCAATTTGTTGTTCAAATTTATGAGCCATGTTCAGACTTTGTGTAACAATTCCATCCGTATGTCCAGAGCCAAAATGATTGATATGATCAATAGCCTGGTTAATTCCATCGACAATCTTGATTGAAAGGATGGGAGCCAAGTATTCGGTATTCCAGTCTTCATCGGTTGCTAGGGATATGTTTTGTAATATTTTTTGGGTTTGTTTGCATCCAAGCAGCTCAATATTGTTTGAATCAAATGCTACTTGTAATAAGGGTAGTATTTGTTCTGCACAATTATTATCGACTAATAATGTTTCCAGTGCGTTACAAACTTGAATGCTTTGACATTTTGAGTTAATTGCTAGATCAACGGCTTTATCTGGGGACGCATCTTCAGCTATATATAGGTGGCAGATACCATCGTAATGTTTAATAACAGGAATACGGGTACCCTCTGCAATTCGCTTAATCAGTCCTTTACCTCCACGAGGAATCAATACATTCACGTATTCATCCATTTTGAGAAGCTCAGCAACCGCTTCATGATCAGGTGTCCTGATTATCTGTATTGCATGTTGAGGGAGTCCTGCATCAACAGCAGCCTTAATCATTATGTCAGCCAATAGAGTGTTAGTTTGGATTGCTTCCGAGCCGCCTCGTAAAATAATTGCATTGCCACTTTTGATACAAACCCCGACAGCATCAGTCGTTACATTAGGACGCGATTCATAAATAATGCTGACCACACCTAGGGGGACTGATTTTTTGTAGACTTTCAAGCCGGAAGGATTAGTATGTCCTTCTAGGATTTTGTTTAAAGGGTCTGGTTGTTGGGCTACTTTTCTCAAGCGAGACAGCATGTATTGAAATACTTTGTTATCAATGGTTAAGCGTTTGATCGTCGCTGTGGACTGTCCATCATGCTCTGCTTTTCATACATCCTTTGCATTAATATTCAGAATCTGTTGCTTAGATGATTCAAGTGAGTCTGCCATTTTTGAAAGGGCAAGATTCCGTGTTGACTCAGGTAATGAAGATAACTGGCGAGCAGCAAGAGAGCTCTGTTTGGCAATGATCAGAACGGAGGTGGTATTCATACTCTAAGCCTATTCGTTTTTGAGAGGGTGATGGTTAGCAGTAAATCTATAGTTGTACAAATCAAGCTTGAGCCTGATTATAACTTATGTGTATAAGAATATGAATTCCCCCCAAAGCAGTATGTATAGGAATGAAGATTTAATAAAATCTATATTTCTAATGACTAAACTCGCATTGGGGTTCTTAGGATTGTTTTACACGTACGAAGTATCTTTATGCGCAATTTTTAAAAGATAGGCTGGCAATAGAGATGGCTAAAATTCCATCACGATAGTCATTATCATCAGTAAAATAAAGTCGATATTTTACGTAATTTCCTGGTTCGGAAACTGAATAAGTTCTGGTTTCATTTTCACCCCACTTGGTTTGATTAGAACGTGTATCTACAGTTACCCATTTCTCACCATTCCAGCCTTGAAATTCCCAATTTTTTGGTGCTCGCTTTTTACTATGCTTGCTAGGGTAAGTAATCGAATATTGGTTGATAGCTTGTGCTTTGTTCCATTGATAACTTATCCACGCTGGCTCTTCCCAAATTTTAGATTGCCACATTGAGGAAGATTTGTTGTCAAAGGCTTTCCAGCTTGGAAAATTTGCATGAAATATTCCAGAGGTATCTATTTTTGTCGTTTTTCCAGATAAAACAACTGTTTTTTCATTGCATTGAACATTCTGTTTATTTGTTGTCTGGATCGTTCTGTCAAATTTTTTCCAATAAGTCACTTTTTTCCAGGCTATATTTTCTTTGTATAAGCCCTTTATTTTATATTTTGTCCCTTCAGTTAAACCTGCAAAAGTATAAGTGCCTTTTTTATCCTCGGTATATTTATTTGAGCCTTTAATGCATGCTCCTAAATAAGAATTTGCTTTTTTTAAGCAAAGTTTAACACCTTTATCTTTGATGGCTTTTTTGCAGCTTGTTATATCATAATGAACTTTAATTGATCGATGGTCTATAGGCTCAGACCATAAATCACATTCTGCGTGAGCAACTTGGGATGCACCAGTATAAATTATTAAAAAAAATAAGTTTCTTAGTATGATTTTCATTTTAATCTTCATTGAGATTACTCCTTTTAGAATTTTTCATTTAAAAACATTGGATAGTTAAAAGTATTTTTGTGTATAGAAGTTTTTAACTAAACTAGATTTTTTAAAATCACAATTTGTTATACGAACAGAGAACTAAAAATTTGCGATTTTTTTCAATGAAGAAAAAATAAAAAGAGGGGGGCGGGTGTATGATTTTTAGAGATTGGAGCATATAAGGTATAATAATCGATAAAATTTGTGACCTGTAAGGTTGTAGATAGAAATGATTATCGTGTTTTTAAGGAAAACAGATAGCATCTTCCATAAAATTAAGGCATTTGAATGAAAAAATTGTTATTCCAGTTTGATACAGATACTCATCCATCAACATTTGATACGGTTGTGGGTTATGATGGTGGTGCAGATCATGTTGTTCCTCATGGTGGATTGGCACCCGATAATATCGTATCTTTAGTTGAGGGGACAATTTTTACCAGAGCACCTAAAGATAAGAAAAATACGGCAATTTTTATCGGAGGGAGTAATATGGTTGCAGGAGAGGAACTCTTTCTTGCAGTTCAAAAGTGTTTTTTTTCTGGCTTTCGAGTTTCAGTTATGCTCGATAGCAATGGTAGTAATACAACGTCGGCTGCTGCCGTTGCAAAAATTGCAACCAGTTGTTCTTTAGAAGGAAAAAAGGTTGTTGTTATAGCGGGAACGGGTCCGGTTGGGCAGCGAGCTGCGGCTATGATGGCTTTAGAAGGTGCTGATGTTTCTATAACCTCTAGGCATATTTTTGGGGCTGAAAAAGTTTGTTTTGCGATGAAAGATCGTTTTGGAGTAGAGCTAACACCGATAGAAGCAAAGGATAGTGATGCCCGTGGGGATGCAGTAAAAGATGCCAATATCGTTTTAGCAACAGGTGCAGCAGGTATTGAATTACTCAAACCAGAGCATTGGCAAAACAACCAAAACCTTGAAGTCATTGCTGATGCAAATGCTACACCACCACTAGGAATTGGAGGAACGGACGTTCTTGATAAAGGGATAGATAGGCAAGGTGTAAAAGTTTGGGGGGCGATTGGGTTTGGTACGCTTAAATTGGCATTACACAGAGCTTGTATCGCTAAATTATTTGAAGATAATAAACAAGTTTTTGATGCAGAGCTTATTTTTAATCTGGCCAAAAAAATGGCTTAATAAACTGCCTTCTAGGTGAGTAGTTCCATTCAGTTGTTGAGGCATCATGCACTTCAGCTTTTTCAAACAGGGATTGATGCGGCTGACCCTTATCTTGCTGTACAAAAATACTTGATAGTGGAAGAAGGTGGTCTCACTAATACTCTAGGTTTGGATGATGAGGGGGAGCAACGAAAAGCTAGTTGGTCAAAAATTTGTTTGGTTGCCTTTGGAAAAGCGGCATGTTCTATGGCTAAAGCAGCAGTAGAAATTATTCCAAAACATTATTTAGTGGGTAAGCCGATCGTTGTAACAAATTACGAGAATGTAATTCCTATAAAATATTGTGAAGTGATTGGGGCAGGTCATCCTTATCCAGATTTTTCAGGTCAAAAAGCAGCGCAATCTATTGTTGAAAGATTAAAGAAATCTCAAGCTGATGAGTTGGTATTAGTTTTGATTTCTGGTGGAGGTTCTGCCTTAGTTCCATATCCAGTCGATAGTATTTCACTTGGTGATAAAATTATTACAAATAATTTGTTATTGGCAAGTGGTGCAAATATTCAGCAAATAAATTGTGTAAGGAAGCATCTATCCCAAATAAAGGGTGGATGGTTAGCAAAGCTAGCATCACCAGCCTGCTGTCATGCATTGATTTTATCTGATGTTATTAACGATGATTTAAGTACTGTTGCCAGTGGACCTACGGTACCGGATAATACTACTTTTTTAGAGGCGATAAGTATCCTCAAGGAAAAATTGATTTGGGATTACATTCCTATAAATGTTAAAATTTTTCTGGAAAAGGGCGAACAAGGAAATGTAGAAGAAACTCCAAAAACTAATAATGCTATTTTTAAAAATACATCGCACAGCTTGATAGGAAGTAATACAATTAGCCTTAATGCATTGATTGATAATGCGAAAAAACTGGGATATGTAGTTAATATCTTTAGTTGGGAGTTATCAGGAGAAGCAAGGGAGGTTGCAGAGCAACTGGTGTTGCATGCAAAAAAGTTAATTGAGAATGGTTTAACGAGTCCTGTTGCTATTGTTGCTGGTGGAGAAACGACAGTTACTATTAGAGGAAGTGGGCGCGGTGGACGAAATCAAGAAATGGCTCTGGCTTTTTCTATTGCAGCAGAAAGACTTAGTTTAATGGGGGAATGGACTTTTTTAAGCGGTGGAACTGATGGTGTTGATGGACCAACAGATGCAGCGGGTGGAATAGTAGATTCGAAAACTTTTTCTCGGATAATTGAGGCTGAATTAAGCCCGGAAGATAGTTTAGATAATAATGATTCATATTCAACACTAATAAAAACAAAAGATTTAGTAATGATAGGTGCTACAGGTACTAATGTAGCAGATTTGCTAGTATTGCTCGTCCAGTAAGAAAAAAATTAACAGGAGAAGAGGTACCATGTTTAAAAAATCCATGACCATAGCAGGTTTTGATGATGAGCTCTTTAAAGCAATGGAACAAGAGCGTCAACGTCAGGAAGATCATATAGAGTTAATTGCATCAGAAAATTATACTAGCCCACGTGTTATGGAGGCTCAAGGTTCTTCGCTAACAAATAAATATGCTGAGGGCTACCCATCTAAACGATATTATGGTGGCTGTGAATTTGTTGATAAAGCAGAGCAACTAGCTATTGACCGGGTAAAAGAACTGTATGGTGCTGATTATGCAAATGTACAGCCCCATTCAGGCTCACAGGCGAATATGGCTGTCTATATGGCTTTAGTTCAACCTGGAGATACTATTTTAGGATTGAGCCTTGCAGATGGGGGGCATTTAACACATGGAGCTAAACCAAATTTTTCTGGAAAGATTTATAATGCAATTCAGTATGGATTACATCCTGAAACAGGTGAGATTGATTATGACCAGGTTGAAGCATTAGCCCTTGAGCATAAACCTAAAATGATTGTTGCAGGTTTTTCAGCTTATTCCAGGATATGGGATTGGCAACAGTTTAGGGATATTGCAGATAAGGTCGGTGCTTATCTTTTTGTTGATATGGCACATGTTGCAGGGTTAATTGCTGCTGGATTATATCCTAACCCTGTTCCTTTTGCAGATGTAGTGACTAGTACTACACATAAGTCATTACGTGGCCCCAGGGGGGGATTTATTATTTGCAAAAGCAACCCTGAACTAGAGAAAAAATTTAACTCAAATATATTTCCAGGCATACAAGGTGGTCCTTTAATGCATGTTATTGCTGCTAAAGCAGTGGCTTTTAAAGAAGCAATGCAACCGGAATTTGCTGTTTATCAACAACAAGTAATCAATAATGCTAAAGCCATGGCAACAGTTTTTATTAGTCGAGGCTTTGATGTTGTTTCTGGTGGCACAGACAACCATCTGATGCTGGTTTCATTAATTCCTAAAGGGATTACAGGGAAAGCTGCTGATGCTGCGTTGAGTAAAACAAATATAACAGTTAATAAAAATGCTGTGCCAAATGACCCTGAGTCTCCTTTCGTAACGAGTGGTATTAGAATTGGAACGCCAGCCCCTACAACTCGAGGTTTTAAAGAAGCACAGGTTTCAGAAATTGCCAACCTGATGTGTGATGTGATGGAGAATATGGACGATCATCGCATTATTGATACAGTCCGTGAAAAGGTTGCTTTGCTTTGCTCTCGCTTTCCTGTTTACAGGGAATAGTAGGGTAGAAAAAATTGATTTGCTTTACCATCTGTCAAAAAAGCCTGCCTCATTAAGTTAAAGTGAAGCAGGCTTTTTTCGTTTAATGATTATATCCTCATAGGAGACATTTATGTCTGATATTGAAATCGCTCAAAAAGCGGAAATGAAACCCATTATTAAATTGGTTGAAGAAACATTTGGTGTTCCTGCTGAACACTTGGAACCCTACGGGCACTATAAAGCCAAAGTATCATTAGAATATATTAATAGTTTAACGGATAAAAAAGAGGGTAAGTTGATTTTAGTCACCGCTATTAGTCCAACACCTGCAGGAGAGGGAAAAACAACAACAACTGTAGGTTTAGGGGATGCAATGAACCGGTTAGGTCATAAGACCATGATGTGTTTGCGTGAACCATCATTAGGTCCTTGTTTTGGTATGAAGGGTGGTGCTGCTGGAGGGGGGTATTCGCAAGTTGTGCCAATGGAAGATATAAATTTACATTTTACGGGTGATTTCCATGCTATTGGAATAGCGCATAACTTACTTGCCGCCATGATTGATAATCATATCAATCATGGAAATGAATTAAATATAGATTCCAGATGCATACAATGGAAGCGTGTGGTAGATATGAATGATAGAGCTTTAAGGAAAATCACTATTGGACTAGGTGGCTCGGCAAATGGCTATCTGCGCGAAGATGGTTACGATATAGTTGTTGCTTCTGAAATTATGGCTATTTTATGCTTAGCAACTAATCGGGCTGATTTAAAACAACGTCTAGGTAAAATAGTAGTCGCCTATAAAACGGATAAAGTAACACCGGTTTATGCTAGTGATTTAAAAGCGCATGGCTCTATGGCTGCGTTACTTAAAGATGCGATTAAGCCTAATTTTGTTCAAACATTAGAAAATAATATTGCCATTATTCATGGTGGGCCATTTGCGAATATTGCCCATGGTTGCAATACAGTCACTGCAACTAAAACAGCATTAAAATTAGCTGACTATGCAGTAACAGAAGCTGGATTTGGTGCTGACTTAGGTGCTGAAAAGTTTATAGACATAAAATGTCGTATGGCTGGATTAAAACCATCCGCTGTTGTTTTAGTTGTAACCGTTAGAGCTTTAAAATTTCATGGTGGAGTGGCTAAAGACGAATTGAATAATGAAAATATTGAGGCCTTAGAACAAGGTTTTGTTAATCTGGAGCGCCATTTACATAACATCAATAATAACTATGGCCTTCCTTGTGTTGTGTGTATCAATCACTTTACTTTTGATAGTGATGCAGAAATTAAACTATTAAAAGAAAAATGTGAAGCGTTAGGTGCGACTTGTGTTGTATCTAAGCATTGGGCTGAAGGTGGCGCTGGTGCAGAAGAATTGGCAAAAGAAGTACTTAATATTGTTGATAATCGTGAGCCTGGTTTTACTTATGTTTATGATGAAAACTTATCGTTATGGGAGAAAATTGAAACTATTTCAACCAAACTCTATGGTGCGACAGGAATAACAGCCAGCCCTAAAGTTAGAGAAGAGATAAATATGCTGCAAGAAAAATATGGAAAATTTCCTGTTTGTATAGCAAAAACTCAAATGTCTTTTTCTACTGATCCAACGGCAAAAGGAGCGCCGTCAGGTCATACAGTTGAAATTAGTGAAGTAAGGCTGGCTAATGGCGCAGGTTTCATTGTTGCTCTTGCAGGAAATATGATGACAATGCCAGGGTTACCTAAAAAACCAGCTGCGGAACGAATTGATATAACTGATGAAGGCCAAATTATCGGATTGTTTTAATAAAGAAAATAAAGTGATATAAAGGGTGTGTTATTTTTTGCAAAATGATTTTGGGATATTTTCTTTATTATTATAGGTATATGAGGTATTCTTTGCTCTCAACGCTAAGTATGGTTGATTTTTTTTTAAATATTTTAGGAGAGGGTTAAAAAAATGGGAATGATGTCAGAATTCAAAGAATTCGCAATCAAAGGTAATGTTGTTGATATGGCCGTAGGGATTATTATTGGTGCCGCTTTTGGAAAAATAATTTCATCCTTTGTTAAAGATATTATTATGCCTCCTATTGGCGTTATGATGGGTGGAGTGGATTTTTCCGATCTAGCGGTGACGATACAAGAAGCTGCCGGTGAAGTACCTGCTGTTGTTATTAAATATGGATCTTTTGTTCAAACGATTGTTGATTTTTTGATTATTGCGATAGCTATTTTTATGGCTGTTAAAGCGATGAATAGCATGAAAAAAGCAGAGGAAGAAAAGCCAGCAGAAGAAGAAAAACCTTCGAATGAAGAGGTTTTATTAACTGAGATTAGAGATTTATTAAAAAAGTAAGCATATTTAGAGTCCAGGCATTCCAAAGATTTATTGGTTTGCCTGGAAATTCTTAATCTGGTTTTATGAAAACCTAATCATCAAGTAAAAAACTTAGTTTTAAGCTAACACGATATTCAGAAATTTTATTTTTTTTAATGATGACTTTTTGATCTTGCACCCAGGCACCTTCAATATTTCTGATTGTTTTTGCAGCTCTTTTAATTCCTTTTTCAATTGCATCATCAAAGCTTTTTGAGGAAGCGGCAGTAATTTCTGTAACTCTTGCGATAGACATATTAATTCCTTAGTAGTTTAAAAATGATTGGTTTTATGGATACAAAAAACCAAGCTGAATATATTATATATCATTCCATTCTGACTAAAGCAAGAGAGAAACAATTTTATTAAAAATATTAGGTGGTTGAGTTATATTTTTAATCTAGTCTATTACTTCAGGAACGTGGACATAAAATTAGTTCCTTAATTTGTGAATCAACCAAAAATCACAAGCTGATGAAAAAACAAATCCCAACTTTTTTATTTATTCTATCAATAGCCGTTTTAATTCCTGGAATTACATTACCATTAATGACAATCAAAGCTACTGTCAATAAACAAGAGATGCTAGAGTTAGCATCAACTGTTCTAGTTCCGGCAAATGATCAAGGCAGTAGTTTTATACAAAATATGTTGCAATCTGTTATTCAGCAGCTAAGTGTTGAAGGTTCTATTCAAGTTTTTGAATCAAGTCGTAGCTTATTAGAAACGATGAAAGAGCTAATTTCTCATGATCATATTATTGTTGGGTTACTAATCGGTTTGTTTGGCGTAATTATTCCAACAGTTAAAATAATACTAACTTTATTATCGTTAGCAATTAATTCTCAGGAAGATAAGCAGCGCTTGCTAAAAATGAGTGGTTTACTGAGTAAATGGTCTATGTCTGATGTATTTGTGATGGCAATTCTAGTTGCATTTTTGACAGTCAATGCAAATGAACAAACCTTGGGTGCGGTTCAATTAAATGCGGAACTTCAAAGTGGTTTTTATTTTTTTTCTGCCTACTGTTTATTGGCTATAGCAGCTGGCCAGCTATTTGAAAGACAAGTTAATAGTTAAGAAACTATTGTACTAAAATTTTTATACTATTAGAGCTAGGAATTCAATGTATTTTGGCTATCTTTAAGGACGCTTGAAGTAAACGCAGAGCCCATGGTTTTTTGACAATGTACACAATGAAAAATATAAAAATCTTCAGTTGTGGTTATTATTAAATATTGAATAGTGCCTTAATTCTTGACTATAAAGCTGGGTATTGACATAATCAGTCTTTATATATTTTCTGGTGTAATAAATGGCTGAACCAATTATTTTTACTGATAGTGCCGCTAAAAAGGTAGGAACTTTAATATCTGAGGAAGGAAATGATAACTTAAAGCTTAGAGTCTATATTTCTGGTGGGGGATGTTCAGGGTTTCAATATGGTTTTACTTTTGACGAGGAGGTTAATGAGGATGATACTCAAGTTGAAAATGATGGTGTAACCGTTTTAATTGATTCAATGAGTATTCAATATTTGAATGGTGCAGAAATTGATTATAAAGAAGATGTTACTGGAGCGCAGTTTGTGATTAGAAACCCTAATGCAAGCACAACGTGTGGTTGTGGGTCTTCTTTTTCCACATAATAAAACTAAATTCTGGCAGGGTAAATCCCACCAAGGATAACAGGAGAGTTTGCTCCTGTAACTTCCATTAGATTACCAGCAAGTTTTTTGATAGTTTGCCTGGCAAGCCATGCGAAAGCCATGGCTTCTACATGATCTGGGTTAATGCCGAATTCGGCAGTTGAAGATACTGGATGGAGTAATTTCTGCTTAATACATTGTATTAAATATACGTTATGAACACCACCTCCGCAAATTAAGGTTTGATTGGTAGAAGGAGCATGTTCTTGAATTGCCTCGGCAATTGTATCTGCAGTTAACTGACAAAGACTAGCTTGAATATCCTTTGCGCTGCAATCTGGAAAATGCTTTGTTTTTTTTATTAGCCAAGAAGAGGAAAAATATTCTTTTCCAGTGCTTTTAGGTGGTGCTAGTTTGAAATAAGAGTCTTGTTTTAAATGTTCGACTAACTTTAAATTAACCTTTCCTGATTTCGCCCAGTTACCTTTTTTATCATAAGGAATGTTTAAATTCTTTTGAATCCAATAATCCATCAGCGTATTGCCTGGACCAGTATCAAAACCAATTGTTTTTCTGTCAGATAAATAAGTTATGTTGGCAATTCCACCAATATTGATAATGCTAATTTTTTGTTTATTTAGATTAAACAGTCGAGAAAAAATCGTTTGATGAAAGGCAGGTACAAGTGGTGCGCCTTGCCCACCGACAGAGATATCACGTCTGCGGAAGTCTGCAATTGTTGTAATACCTGTTTTTTCAGCAATTATGTTAGGATCGCCTATTTGGAGAGAAAATGCTGATGGCAGATCGGGGGCATGATAAATTGTTTGCCCGTGACTACCTATTGCCTTTATTTCTGTATTGGGAATTCCTGTTTTTTTGAGTAGCTCGTTAGTAGCTTGGGCAAATAGATAGCCAAGCTTTGTGTCAATAGAGCCATATTCTTTTAGTTGTATTGGGTTATTAGGACTAGATAATTGCTGAATCTTTTTTTTTAATAAATCTGAAAAAGGAAGATATTCAAAAGCTAAGGATTCAATTTTATTTTCGCAAAACTGAACTAAACATGCGTCAATACCATCAAGACTTGTTCCTGACATTAGGCCGATGTATAGCTCAGGCATATTTAAGTTAGTTACTCTTTGCAAGCAAGGTAGTGGCAATCGTTTTGTTTAGCTGAGCGATATATGGCTGAGTCTGTTGTTTAAATTCAGCTAAAAGTGCTTTTTTTACTGGTCTTGCATGAGGGAGATCAACTGTTAATGGGTTTTTGTGTGTGCCATTGACAAGAAATTCATAATGCAAATGAGGGCCTGTTGCTAAGCCTGATTGACCAACATAGCCTATTATTTGTCCTTGTTTAACACGGGACCCAACTTTTTGTCCTTTTCTGAATTTCGATAAATGGGCGTAAAGAGTGCTATATTTTTTTCCATGCTGAACTATTATAACTCTGCCATAGCCACGTTTTTTACCTCTAAAAATAATTTTCCCATTACCTGTGGTTTTAATGGCTGTTCCTGTTTTGGCTGCATAGTCAACACCTCTGTGTGCTCGTATTTTGTTTAAAACTGGGTGTTTTCTTTTTAAATTAAAATGAGAGCTAATACGGGAAAAATTGACGGGTGTTCGTAAAAAAGCTTTTTGCATGCTTTTTCCTTCAGGTGTAAAATATCCGCTATCCCCTTCATTATTTTCAAATCTTACAGCAGTGAATGGTTGTCCTTGATTTATAAATTCTGCGGAAAGAATGTTGCCGGTACCAACCTCTTTTCCTCCTGCAAATAGCTTTTCATACACAACGGTAATTTTGTCATTTTTTCGTAAGTTAAGTGCAAAATCAATATCCCATCCAAAAATATCAGATAGCTGCATGAGAAGTTTATCAGTGAATCCTGCTTTTTTTCCATCAACAAATAAAGATGATTTAATTGTTGTTTGAATACTGGTTATTCTTTTTTCAATTGGTTCGCTAACTACTTCGATAGAAAATGTATTATTAGAGCGGGTGGCCGTAATTAGATTTGTAGAGCTTTTTTTGTAAATAAGTTCTTGAAGTTTATTGTCAGAATCAATGTGGGCAATTATTTCTCTATTCGGATAAATTGATTCAAATTGTTTTTTGTTTCCTTGTGCTTCGATAAGGTCGAGTAAATCAATTTTTTTTAATTTAAGTTTAGAAAAAATTATAGAGAGACTTTCGCCTTTTTTAATCGTATGAGTTAAAATTTTAAGTTTCGGTTTGCTAGGTGCTAGAGAGATTGGTGGAACTATAATAGGTTTAGGGTTGATAGATGTAATTGTTGGGTTGTTAATGGAAACTGAAGTATAAGTTGGTTGAATGGCCGGTGTGGTTAAAGGGGGGGTGGTAGATTTTGAGTCTAAGTTTTCAGGTGTGATAAGAGCGTAACTTGCTGTAGCGGCAATAGCTGTACTGATACCTAAAAATAATGATTTATATATTTTATTCTTCACGAGCTTATACCCTAGGTATGTAGTTATTTCACTCATATAATGAGTAATTAAAAGAGACAAAAATTCTCACTATTATAGTCTATATAAAAATATTTTTCTGTAGGTTTGGTCTGACAATGGAAAATAAAAAAGTAAATATAGAAAAATTTGCTTTGTTTGCCTTTTAATAATGGTTTTAGAGGGGGTGAAAACCCGAGCTTGAGTGAACTGTTTATTCCAAACCTAAATTATGAAAATCTTAATAAAACAAGCAATAATCATAATAGTACCTGATTACCCATAAGTTTCCGCCAATTTCAAAAGTCTGCCTGGCATAGGTGCCGTTCTAACAGCAACGTAGGCAAAACGAGGCACCATATCCTCTAGCTG
>JAKIVF010000068.1 GCA_021647145.1 Methylococcaceae bacterium
ATTTATGATAACTTTACTATTGTTAAGTGAGGAGATACACCAACTACACCAACTACACCAACTACACCAACTACACCAACTACACCAACTACACCAACTACACCAACCACCAGTTTAGTCATCCCAACACAACTTTCTCCTCAGAGTGAGACAACTGAACTTTCTCCTAAATACCAATGGAAAGCTGTTGCAAATGCAACTTCCTATACTATTGGCATGGAAGAGCCGGAAACCGAAGCAGGTTGGCGTGAATATACCATAACGTCTGCTGAAGCAAACTGTATCGAAGATACTCAAACCTGTTCTTATACTCCTCAGGAAACTCTTTCCGAAGGAGATAACTTAATTTGGTGGGTAAAAGCATTAAATGCGAATGAAGAGACCAGCTATGGTGCAGAAGGATTACAATTCAAAGTTATTCCAAATGTTGTAAGGGAGCCTGTCCCCCTAACAAGTTCTACTGTTTCTGCTAAAAAAGTCGACAACAACACACAATTACTGCTTAGTCTTGGTAATGTAGAACAAGGGGAGCATATCCAGTTCTTTTTAGATACCGATAATAATCCTGATACTGGTTATTTCTATGACGGTGATAATGGTGTTATAGGTGCCGACTATGTAGTGGAAAACCAAAACATAATGGAGTTCCAACCCATAGGTAGCTCAGGTTCAAGCTGGAGTAACTGGAAAACACTTCCTGATGCAATCATGATGAATAGAGCTACAAATTCTGCCGAAGCAAAAGTGGCATTAAGCACCCTGTCAGGTATTGGGACAACTATTCAAGTGAATGCTCAAGTCCTTGATGAGAGTTGGAATTTAATTGGTGAAGCCTATCCTGCTACAGGTATGAAAGCAATAACATTTTCTGAGGAAGCACCAGCACCAGCACCAGCACCAGCACCAGCACCAGCAAGTTTAACGAATGGCTTTGATTGGTCATTACCCTCTTATGCTGCTCGATCTGATAAAGGAGGAATGCTCGCTGAGGGAAGTGGAGATGACCCAGATATGAGCGGTGCTTTTTTAGAGGTCTTATGGAGTCAAAGTGAACCCAGTCAAGGACAATTTGATTTTAGTCACTTTCAACAAAGGTTAGATCAAACAAATGGTGTTGTATTAGTCAGGCTTGAAGTTAATTCACAATGTCATGCACCTGATTGGGCAAATATTCCTCATTTAAACAACCAAAGCTTACAATTTTGGAAGCCACAATACGTGGAACAATTAAAAGGATTTATTACTGCCTTTGCTAACCGATACAAAGATAACCCAAAAATAGTAGGGGTACATTTAGGTATAGCAGATGGTGAGTATTACCAAGATAATGGGGAGAGTAATTGCCCTTCAGGTAACGATTTTAATTCACTTGTTTATGGTAGTGGACGTGATGGTTGGGGAGAATTTTGGGTTAATGAAAATTTAGGTGAAGACACAGAAAGTATTTCCAACGGATTAACGCCCGAAAACTTTGATAGCTCAGTAAAAAGTATTATTGATATGTATGTCAATGCTTTTGGTGCTTCAAAGAATAAACTTGCTTTTATGGGGCTTGGGAATGCTTTTGGTCCCTCTCAATTTAATGACAAATTACCCTCCATTAATAATTATGTAATGAACAGCGGAATTGGTAATAGAGATGGAGAAATTGAAGCATGGATGAGATATACCGGCAATGCTTATGGTGTTAATTTGGTAACAGGAAATAGCACTGATAGCAGCTGTTCTATGACCTTTGACGAAGATTTTGCTGATTCTATTGCAGGTCGGTATTGGGGTGATGAAAATGAATTCTATGGTTCTGAATGGTCTTTAGCTGCTAGCGGACCTGCAAGTAATCAGTCCTATCGTTTTTATGTTAGCTCAATGCGGGCTTTGCAGATGCGAAAAAACTATTTCTCAGTCAATTCTGATGGCCATACTTATCTAAGAAATACAAATGATGAGTTTAATTCTGGAGACTTTATTACCTATCTTTCAAAAACATTAGGCAGGACTCGTTCGGATACACCCGATGCTTTCGTAATGTTAGGCGAAAGAACTTTGAGCACGTACTCTGGTTTATTTCCGACAGAATATAAAGCTGCCAATACTTCTGAACCTTGTTTGATTGACGCGGGTAATCGTGGTTATGTTGCCGTTAATGAATTTGGTCGCTGGCTATCTGTCGTTAACCCTACAGTAGCAGATGCAACCATGCGCAAAGATATGCCTCGTAGTGAAAATAACTGGGGATTAAATATGATTGCTGATAGAGATGGTGAGTTTTATGAGCTATATGCAAGAAAATCAAGTGAAATGCTTTTTGATATAAACGATCAGTTAATGCAAGAACGTTGTGGAAACGAATGCAATATAGAGGTAAAAGTTGTCTTTAAAGATGATCGTGTTATGAATCTTCAGGTTCATTCTTCAAATGGAGCTAGTGCTGTATTAACCACCCAAGGAGATGGTCAAACCAGAACGGCAACTTTTCCAATCAGTGGCAGTTTTACAAATGGGTTTAATAATGCAGATTTTAGTGTAAAAACTACTGATAACTCCGAGCTATCTGTTTTAATGGCGCGGATTAATATTACTAACCAGTAATTTTACCTTAAAAAAATTTCGTTTTTTAGCATACCCTTTAGAATGCTAAAAAACGAATCTCTTATGTGCAAATAATTCTATTTTTCACATCTAATTTCAAATTAAAAACTTTATATATGAATAAGTTATCAAAAAAAACAATGGCGATAGCCTTCGCTTTATCAAGCACTTTTGTACTAGAGACAAGTCTTGCAATGGACAACTCTCTTACTCGTGATTTTAAATTACCCATTCCCCTTTTTAGTGAAACGAGCGCATGGAGACAGCATGCAGATAACGTGGCAGTATTGCCAACAAGTTCTGACATTATATTAACAACTTACCGTGTGTTATTAGGAAATAAAGCTACTGTGTATGGGTACACAGAAACAGGGCGTTTTCCTCAAATCTGGTTGGCTTCTGGCGACTGGAGTTATCCAATTTACCGTGCATCGAACAATAAAACGGATATTCAAGTCTGTATGTACAACGGTCAGACACGAAAACCAGACATTGTTTTTGGCGATCTTGAACCAGGTGCTACTGTATCCGTTGACGCCCCGGCAGGAACGATTCGTCCAGCAGGTGAAAATGATGGCCATCTTGTACTTTTTAACCCTGAGACTAATACTGAGTGGGATTATTGGCAAGTAACAACAGCGCGAGATAGTATTTGTGGTGGTGGAGGTAGAGGGGGTATTGAAGGGAATACATTACTAGAGGTAGGTGCTGCCACCTTCTTTGATACAAATGCAAGTGGTGCAAGTGCTGAGGGGCAGACCAGTGCGGCAGCAAGTGGTGCGCCACTTATGGCAGGTTTACTTTTACCCGAAGATTTTGAATCAGATGAGATTGGGCATGCATTAAAATTCTCTATTCCTGGTCCACGAAATTTAAGTGATGGAGGGCTTGAAAAGGAAAAAAGAGACTATGAATATCCTGCAACTTCTACTGAAGATGTTTATGGTGGGTATAACTCAGACATAAATGCGATGGTAATGGGTACTCGCATCCGTTTAAAAGATAGCCTAGTGGATCACTCAGGTAACACAATTGATGAAAGCACACTATCTCTTGCAACACGCAAAGTGCTGACAGCTCTTCGTAAACATGGGGCATACCTTGTTGACGGTGGCGGCGGGTTCACTTTTTATGCAGAAGAGACACATTCAGGTAACTTAAATTCAGATAGCTTAAATGTACTTCTGGGGGACACACCATCACTTGATGGTCAAACACCATGGCAGATTCTGATGTCGACAGTCCAAAATGAACTAGGTGGTATCCCTATCGCTTATGGACCAAATCATCATGATGGAGATCCATCTGAGGCAATAATCAGCCATGCAAACTTTGAAGTGGTTGAGTTTGCTAATGAAACGGGGCACGCTCCTGTAGTTGATGCTCCTGTAGTTGATGACTCACCGCAACAGAATGGTTTAGTTATTCCAATGGCTATTGCCCCTCAAGGAGAAATAACTGAACTTTCTCCCTCATACCAGTGGAATGCTGTTGCTAATGCAACATCTTATACTATTGGTATGGAAAACTCTTTCACTGAAACAGGGTGGCGTGAATATACAATCACTTCTGCTGAAGCTAATTGTACTAATGCTACTCAAGTTTGTAATTATACACCTCAGGAAAGACCTCCCTCTGGAGAAAACCTTATTTGGTGGGTAAAGGCATCTAATGAAGATGAAGAAACCAGTTATAGTGTTGAAGGACTGGAATTTAAAGTGGTTGTTTCTGATGAATTAATCATTGATGATGGTCGAGGTGTTATCAATGGTTCTCATACAGAACATCCAAATCCCTTTGGAAATTAATTAAATCACTTTTCATAAAGAAATGAAGATAAAGGCAAGTCTTAGCTTTTATCTTCATTTATCTATCACTTAAAAAACTCAACCCGTATGCTGAATGTGCGATAGCGTTATCCGGCATTATTTCGGGGCGATTGGATGGACTTAAAAAGACTTGAGAAAATAAATTAGATGAGTTAACAGTTCTAACATTTTGATTTAAAATGACAGCCAAACGAGAGCATCTATTTTACAGTGCTTTTTTAAGCATTAAAGATCCACGAGTTGACAGGCAAAAGAAACATCCAACTTCAAGATATATTTTTTTTTGCTGTGTGCAGTCATCTGTGGAGCAGGTATTTGGGTGGCTATTGAAGAGTTTGCCGAAGCCAAAAAAGAGTGATTTGTTGAACTATTGTTAAGTTTACCCAATAGAATTCCTTCTCATGTTGTTGAGAAAGGGCTGACTATATTCTCAGTTTAAAAGGCATACTGTATTAAATCTGATAAAAAAAAGAAAAAATTTTAAACTGGGTGTAAAAACCAAACGATTAAAAGCCGGATGGTGTAAGGATTTTTTACTCAAAATACGTGGTGTTTTTTAAGTGCAATTGCCCTGCTGAATTTGTTGGGCTATATTATACCCCCACCCCCCAGGAATAAAGCCTTGGGCGGTTGAATATTTCTATTTAGGAATAATTGTTCAAATTCTAGCGCAGGAACTGGGTCACTTATCAAATAACCTTGGATCTGATCACAGTTAAGTTTTCTTAAAAAAGTCATTTGCTCTTCTTTTTCGACACCCTCGGCTATAACAGTTAACTTTAATGCATGTGCCATATCAATAATAGCTTTAACAAAATCGGCAGTATCTGGAGTAGAATTATAGTTGTGTATAAAGGAATGATCAATTTTTAAAATATCAATAGTAAAGTGTTTAAGATAGGAGATTGATGAGTATCCGGTACCAAAATCATCCATTGAAATTATGAAACCTTGTTTACTCAAATTTCGTAATATTTTTCGTGTTTGCTGGTTTTTCTTTTTCAACAGGCTCTCTGTTATTTCTAATTTTATTGTTGAAGCTTTAACAGAGCATTGCTTTATTTCTGCCGAGATAAAACTCATTAATCCCTTATTCATAAGTTGTGTGGCAGAAAGGTTTATTGCCATGCCAAATTTTGGTAGCAGATTTTTTTGCCATTTTTTAGTTTGTTTTATGGCTTCTGCAATGACCCATTCACCAATATCAATAATAAAGCCCGATTTTTCCACAATTGAAATAAACTCATTTGCAGACAACAATCCTCTTGTGGGATGATTCCACCTCAATAGTGCTTCCGCAGCAATTATTTTATTATCCGGAATATTAATGATAGGTTGATAATATAATCTTAATTCCTGACGTAGTATTGCGTCTCTAAAATCATTTTTTATGTTCATTTTATTGATGATTTCAGTGCTAAGCTCAGGCGTATACATATGAAAATTAGCGCGGCCTTTTTCTTTGGCCTTGTACATGGCTATATCAGCATATTGAAGTAAATCCTTGGTGTTTAAGGCATCATCAGGATATATGACAATACCTATACTTGTACTTATAGTAATTTCATGAGTTTCAATAATAATTGCTCTTGATAGAGAAATTAATATTTTATTCACTAATTTTTTAACACTAAGGGAAGTATGGATATCATCCAGAAGAATGACAAACTCATCACCACCCAACCTTGCAATAAAATCAATTGACCGTAGACAAGACCTCAAACGTTCGGCAATAACAATTAATAATTTATCGCCTATTAAATGTCCAAAAGAGTCATTGACATCTTTAAAGTGATCGAGATCAAGAAATAACAGACTTAAAGATTGTTTGTTTCGATTTGCCTGCTCAATTGCACGAGAAAAAGTGATATGGAAATATTCACGATTTGCCAACCCCGTTAAGCTATCGAAATAGGCCATTGACGTCAACTGTAGTTCAATTTGTTTTCGTTCCATTGCATGATGAATAGCACGTATCACTAGGTATCCATCGCCTTCATCTTTAATTAGATAATCCTGGACTCCCTGTTGCATGGCCTTGAGGATAAATACCCTGTCATCCTGCTCCATTAAAATAATAATGGCTAATGAACTATTAATAATTTGTATTTTATTAATATATTCCAAGGCTTTGCTCTCAGGCATGGAAATACTCAGTATAATTAAATTGATAAAATTGACATGTATATAGTCTTGAGCCACAGTTAATGATGAGACATGATGGAAAAAAATCGAGTTTTGTTGAACTTTATTAAACATAGTTTCAAACTTATGGGCATCGTCTAGATTGTCTTCAATCAATAAGGCATTAATCTCATTTTGTACATTAATTTTAGAACTCTTCATAAATAGATATAATTCTGTTCTTTAGTGTTATAAAAATTTTCTTATATGACAAATATAGGATGAGTTGAAAGTACTTTTGTGTTAGTAAAAGGACAAACAACGCACTTTACCGAAATTTGGTTGAGTAAATATCGAGCTAAAGTAGAATCAAATAACGACAAGATTATTTTTCTTCACAATCCATGCCCGAAGCTCTTCAAATGACACTGGTTTTGCGTAAT
This sequence comes from Methylococcaceae bacterium, assembly GCA_021647145.1. Classification (GTDB taxonomy): domain Bacteria; phylum Pseudomonadota; class Gammaproteobacteria; order Methylococcales; family Methylomonadaceae; genus QPIN01. The sequence continues at coordinate 6,986 of JAKIVF010000068.1, forward strand.
AAAACCCTTGAGCAACATCGCATTCTAAATGTTTGACTATTTCTAGATCAGCGGAATTTTCAACACCTTCAGCAACAGTTCTCATTCCTATTCTTTTTGCCAAGTCAATACTTGATTCAAGAATTGCTTTTTTTATCATATTTTGTTCAGCTCCATGAACAAAAGACTGGTCTATTTTCAATTCAGTAAAAGGAATACGACTCACTTGTTCCATTGTTGAAAAACCAGTACCAAAATCATCTATGGAAAGACCAAAACCTTTGAGTCTTAATCTGGAAAGAATATCCAGAATGGTCGCCAAATCAGCAGCTATTAATGACTCGGTAATTAAAGACTCAGTGATTTCAATTACTATTTGTCTGGCATACAGATTATTTTCTTTTAGCTTTACCTCAAGTTTTTCTGGTAAATCTAAGTCGATTAAGCAGTCAATTGAATAATTAATGGAAATGGTCAGCCAGGGTAACTCTATAAGAAAAAATGGGAACTCCCTTAAAACCTTATTGGTTATTTGGTCTGTAAGCTCATTAATTAATTGAAGACGTTCAGCCAAAGGGATAAAAATAGAAGGGGGGATTACTCCTATTTTTTTATGGTGCCAGCGAGCCAAGGCTTCAACACCAATAATTTTTCCAGTTTTAATATCTATTTGCGGTTGGTAAAAAACAGACAAGGCTTTGTGTTGGATGCATTCGATAAAATCAGCTTCTATTGACGAACCGAGATGACTGGATTGTTGTACTCGTAATAACTTTTTGTTACTTTTGATCAGGGCAAGCAGTTTGGTACTCTGAATGGGTTTTTGAAGTGTTCCTAGCAGATTAATGTTTCGTTCAACGGCAATGTTCTCGGCAGCCTGTAACACATGTTCGCTTTCCCCACTGATTATAAGTAAGCTAATATAATTATGGGTATCACTCAGATATCTTATTAATTGTATTCCATCAAAGTCTGGCATTTTTAAGTCGGAAATTAAAATATCTATTTTTTCCTCAGCATTTATTATATCTATAACCAAGGGACCTTTCTTACAACTGAAAATATTTTTAAACTTGGCATCTTTTAAAACTCTAGTAATTGATTTAATAATATAAGGGTCATCATCTACTATTAATATATTGTAATCTTTCAATCTTTTAATCTTCATTTTTCTCAACTAAATCGGCACCACAATGATGACTGACTCGCGAAATATATTAAAGCCCTGGTTATAGCCGAAAAGCCTGTGAAAGCAGTCACAGCAGGAAGGCTGGCAGTATTCTGAAAGCACTACATTGAGTAGGGTTCAAAATATATATTGCCTTAATGACGGGCTCTTTGGTGAATATTGTTTATGCTCCCGTTCTCTAATATATTTCATAAGGTGTATGCAGGCATGTCTAAGTCCACCAAGCACTAAATATGGTAATACAGGACAAGTACAAACACATGTTGCATTACCCCGGCTTATTAAAATAATAATTTTGTATATTTTAAAAGTTTGTATTATTTATTCCCGATTTTTAACTTAACATCCTACTTAATTCTGGAGCATTTACTTAAACATGGTTTTTTTATAACTTATTAAATAAAGCACTTCCCCAAAGGTTGAGTACTTAAACTTCTGTGAAAAAAAACGGGTTAGTTTTAAATTATTAAGGAAGTAGTAAAGTTAATTTAAAGTTAACAATATAGGTATTTGAGTTAACAAACAATTATACAAAGGTATATGAAATATGATTGAGAGAAATATACTTTTGTCTAATTATAAAATGTTATTAAACCTGATATCCTCAGCTTTAATGTCATAAATTAAGAGTGTTTTTATTAACCCCATATAAATTGCACTCTTCCACATATGTTGATTTATCAGTTGCCTAAAAAAATATCGTTTAAAACCATTAATAGCAAAGTAACGGCTTCTATGGTTTTAATTACGGGAAGTATTTTTATACTTGCAATTTTTTTTCATTTTCTTAGCCTTAATATTTCTGATTCAACTAGAGTTGTTCAAAAATTGGCTATTCCCAGCGCCATTCTTTCAATATCCATGTTAGATGAAGTGGACGATATGAATGCCAATGTTTTGGAATATTTGATGGGTTCTACTGAGGGGCAAATTGAGTTTGAAAAAAATCGAATCGAATTTAATCAATTTATGACAAATCTTAGTTTGGCCGCGGCACCTAATTCTCATGAAGTTGCTGAAATAAAGACCCTTTTTGAGCAGTTCCAAAGACAGATAAACGATCATATTTTCAGCCGCTACGATCCTGAAGAAGAAGCATGGGCTAAACAGCGGGTTGATGCATTGATAGCTTATACCGGTAATGAACTGGAAATGTTGCTTGATAGCCTTAAACAAAGTGAAATAGATAATAGCCGACAATTTTCCAGATTAAAGCGTTCAATTCAGGAAGATGATTTTGTTGGTGTCAGGTATTATCTTGAACTCGTCGATGAAGCCGGAGACATGGTTGCAGACCTATCCCAGTATATTACAGGTGATATAAAAGCAAGGGACTATTTTATTCAAGACAGTCAAAATTTTGAACAATTTTTAAGTCAATTAAGACCCTACAAGATTAAAGCGGATGAAATTAAATCCTTAGAACTGGTTACGTCACTATATAGAGTATTAAGAGATGGAGGTTTTGAAGTTATCAGACGCTATAACCCTGATCAAAAAAAGCAAGCTCTTAAAGCAGCAAGAGGTATACATAATGAATTGTATTATCGTTTAGAAATTCTATTGGATAAATTGGCTGTTGAATCCACCTTAACTGCAAATCAAAGTTTGGAGGCAATGAGTAATGAGATTAGATTAAGCCAATATGTTTTTTCAATATTATTGTTTATTGTTTTATTGCTATGTTTTTCAATTACCTTCATGTCGTACAAAAACGTGCTACGGCCTCTTTCAAAATTAAGAATGCTATTATCAAAGCTTTCTGAGGGAAACGTTGATATAGAGCTGATTTATACCGATAGAAAGGATGAAATTGGAGAAATAGCCGTTGCCATAGAAGCATTCAAAAATAATTTGATAACAAGAAACAAGATAGAAAAACAGCTGGTTAAGGCGAAAGAAAAGGCTGAGTTGGCATCACAGAGCAAAGCTGATTTTTTAGCCTCCATGAGCCATGAAATCAGAACCCCCATGAATGCGGTTATTGGTTTAATTGAGTTACTGGAAGTTTCAAATTTAGATTCAAATCAGCAAGTCATGGTTCATACCATTGAAGAATCAGCCAATTCTTTGCTTAATATTATTAATGATATTTTAGATTTTTCTAAAATTGAGGCTGGCAAGCTAGAAATAAACAAAGTTTCCATGAATTTAACAAAAATAGTTGAAAGTGTTATGGATTCTTTTGCTGTAAATGCCTTCTCTAATAACGTTAAATTAGAATTATTTACTGATCCTGATCTTCCGGAATCAGTCTACAGTGATTCATTCAGAATACGGCAGGTAATTATTAATTTGCTTGGCAATGCCATCAAATTCTCAACATCTAAGAAAAAACAAGGGGTTGTTAGAGTCGAGGTCCATTTAATTAGGTCAAGCCCGAAATTGGCTGAAATTGAAATAGTTGTGAGTGACAACGGCATTGGGATAAAAAAAGACAAAGTAGATCAATTATTTAAACCCTTTGTTCAGGCTGATTCAACGATATCACGTCAGTATGGTGGCACTGGGCTGGGGTTATCCATTTGTCATAATATACTGCAGTTATTAGGGGGCTGTATCAAAGGAAAAAGTCAGCCTGGAAAAGGATCTAGTTTTACAGTTAATCTCTCATTAAAACCACTACTTCCTCCTTCATTATTTAAACCATCAAAAGAACTGGTGGTCGTTTACTTATTTGAATCTGAATGGCTACGGTATTGTGTTACCGAATACTTAAAAGCTAGTCATATTGAACATAGGGCGGTTTCTTCAGCTAACCTGAAACAACAAATGAGTCTTGTAACGAAGGGTCAATTACTTATTCGTTTAACGGATAGTAAGCCTATACCTGAGGTAGATAAAAGCATGCATTTTTATACAGCGGAAGAACAGCAAGTGATTAAATATATTATTTTCGATTATAACAACCAGCAGGAACGCTTTATTGCCGATGATACCTTTCTACTTCCAATTGATCCCTGCTTGAAGATAAGTGCGTTAATACATGCGTTTAATGTGGTGTTAGGTAATGAAAAAACGATTGAGTCAGATGATTTTTCCAGTATTAAAAAAAGACCTCACGACTTTACAGAAACGGATCAGATAAAAGCAGGACACTTGATTTTAATTGCAGAAGATAACAAGACTAATCAACGGGTTATTTCCCAACAATTATATTCTTTAGGGTACGACTGCATTGTGGCAAATGACGGTGTAGAAGCTGAAGAAATTTATTTACAGCATGATTTTGATTTGGTTTTAACAGATTGCCACATGCCAAATAAAGATGGTTATAAGCTAACCCAGCGATTAAGAGAAATTCAGCAACGGACCAGCCGTGTCATCCCTATTATTGCTATTTCGGCGGATGCCGTTTCGGGAACAGATGAAAAGTGTCTTGCTGTGGGGATGGATGATTATATTTCCAAACCAGCTAAGATGAATGAATTACAAAAAAAGTTGCTTAAATGGTTACTGCCTAAATCAACCTCGCTAACAGTTTATAAATCATCAATACATAAAGTTGAACTTGATAATAGTGTACTTAAGGATATCTATGACGGAAATATTCAGCATTACATTGCAGGTCTACAGGACTTTATAGAATATAGCTTGCCTATTGTTAGTCATATAATCGAGTTAAGCAAGCAGAAAAATGAGTACGATTATAATCAGATAGAACATCTATCTCATAAACTCAAATCATCTTCAAAAATGATAGGTGCTTCTCAACTGTCAGAATGCATAGAGAAAATCGAGCAATTCAGCAAGGTTAGAAAGCATAAGCATCTTGAACTAAAACTAAATGAAATAGCAGTTTTATCAAGAGATTTAGAAAAAAATATTAAGGATAAAATAAAGTCATTGGCTGACAACATGGATACAAGAAAATGAATAAATATAAATTTGTTCCTCTTTTATGTCTTTTAGTGTTGGATAGCAAGTCTATTTATGCAGGTGATAAAAATAATTTTAATTTGTCTCTTGAGAAATTGAGCCGTATAAGTCTGGATTCACCAGCAACATTAACGTCATTGTCTGAAAAAGATATCCCTTCAAGTATCACCACAATTTCTCATCAGCAAATTCAAGAAACAAGTGCCAGAAGTCTTGATGAATTACTGGAATTTCATGTGCCGGGTTATCAAAGACACGCTCAGGCATTTAATACATATCAGGTTAGTAATCGAGGTTTTGTTGGTAATGGACAGTTTCTGTTATTAGTTAATGGCAAAAGGATGAGCGAGCACTCCCAACATTCAAGCATTATGGAAAGAGATTTAACCGCGTTAGGTGATATAGATGAAATTAAAGTGATTCGTGGTTCAGCTGCAGCCATATACGGGCACGGAGCGCTAAATATGGTTATTTCAATCAAAACCATGAATAGCCGAACATTTGAAGGCACTAAAATGAAATTTTCAGCAGGGGTCACAGAGGAGTTTCTTAACGGTGAATTATCTTTTGGCTACAAGTGGAAAGCTGACCAGGGTGTTTATTTGTTTGCCGGTTTAACAGATTATCAGGGCGCTAAATTAGAGAATTCGCCTGTTTTTTTTGGCGTTTCAGGAACCAAATTTCAAGGGCGGGCTATTTCAGCAACTAATACCACTGGTTATGCCATATCCAATGATTATCAAAATGCGGGCGATAAACTGGCGATAAAACTCCACGGTCAATTAGATATAGGTGATTTTTCGGTATGGGCGAGATACACAAGAGGAGGAAAACGTTTTGCCACTCGCATTGACAGTTATGAACAATTAAATTCATCTATTACTCAACAGTATGAGGTGGCTTATGAACAAGCTACGATCAATCTTGATTATAAAAAATTTTTTAACAAGCACTGGATGACAGATTTTTCCGTAGGTTATGATATGACAGAAGGACTTAGAAGGCAAGGATCTACTTTTTTAAATGATAGCTTTGATGAAACTTATCGGGAAGATCAAATTTTAGCAAAGCTACTTATTCGAAATGAACAATTTGAGCACCAATCTTTTGCTATGGGTGCCGAGTTCTCTTATGAACGATTTGGCCTGGAGCCTTTTAGAGTTTCAGACGCCCCTGTACGTTATGCATCATTCTTTCTGCGTTTTTCTGAAATTGATCAAGGCAAAAGAATCGAACCCTGGTCAGCCATTACCGTATCGGGTTTATTTGAACATCAATGGAAAGTGACAGATTCTGTATCATTTTTAACAAATCTTCGTATTGATGCCCGTGATCATATTGAATTAATGTATTCGCCACGTTTTGGAGTAACCTATGATTTAGGCAGCAATGATACATTTAATTTTATCATTAGCAGGTCAAATAAAATTCCTGATGCTCCGCTGATAAGAAAACAGACAATTCAAGGGGGGGATGAATTTACGCCCACAACCAATGATACTGTTGAACTTAAATGGAACAGAAACTGGGAGAGGAATATATCAACTTTATTTTCTATTTATGGCCAACAACGTGAATTTACGGACTGGAACTCAACTAAATTGCAGGAAACGCAGATTGGCATTGCCCGGCAATGGGGATTAGAATTTGAGCTATCTTACCATGGTGAAAAACTTGATATTAGTCTGTCGCATCAATTTAACAAATTGATTGACCTTAAGCTCAATGATCCAGATACTATTTCAATTGTATCGTCACAGCCTAACGGGTTTGGAGATGATTTAAATATACTTCATAACAATATCAGTAAATTAAACATACGCTATCAGTTTACTCGACAACTAAGCGGTTTAATTACCTATGTACGATACTGGGGGTCTCCTGGTTCAGCTGGTTTTCATGATTTTACTAATGATCGTTTTGCTGGGGGTAATTCTAATAACCCGAGTGTTAGAGCAATTGATAACATTGATCCCTATGCTTTTTCAGAGTCAGCAGATTATCTTCAGGCTTCTATTAACTGGAATATTTTAAAAAATACCAAAATTGGTATTCATGGCAATTACCTGCTTGGTTTTATTGATGATAATTATAATAAAAGAGGTTTTTCTCACAATGGGTATTATCGAACTCATGCCCCTGCATTCAATTTTCAACTAAGTCATAAATTTTAAACAGCGCGGAAAATAATTTGATAGTAAATATCTTTATATGTAAGCAAGTTGCGTCATATTTACTTGGTAAACTATAATAAACTGTTGATAAAGGGGCATGGAAAAGACGGAGAAAAAACTAGTAACCATATGAGAATAGAGTCTTTGCAGTTCTCTATAGACCTCGCCATTCCCGAAGTCTTTTATCGGGGAATCTATTATTATTTGTTAGATTCCATCTAAGAGAATGCAGGAATGACAGGGTGTTTAGTAGGGTGCTTTTAAAGTGGCTGAGACTCATGGGTAATCAGGGATGCTTATTAGATGTCAAAATATAGACTTGCAGTGTTAAGGTATTAGTAAAAATGATATCAACCTTAACAGGAATTATCATGTATTTTAAATAGACGAGGTTTACGCATCATTTATTAATTCTCAGGCTTAATATTTATAGCTTGCGATTTGTCAATAATAGTTTGCTTGATACTCACAAAACGCTTGGTAGTCACACCCTGAAGTATTTTAACAATAGTTTTAATAACAAGTTCTGCCTCATTTGCAATGGAGTAATAAGTCGTGGAACCAATTCGACCCTCAAGCATTTCCTTTTGAATAGAAGAATTAAATTCAAGACTGACAATACTTGTTTTTTTGTTCAGGCTATTAATAACATAAGACGCTGAAACTGCTGCGTCAGCCCATTGGGTAGCAACAATATCAACCTTTTGTCCGGAATTAAAAATTTTTTCAACTTCAGATGCAGCCTGTTGGCTATCCCAGTTACTTATCTTTGCGCTGTCTAGTATTGTCCAGTTAGAATGCTGCGCCACAATCTCATTAAAGCCAAGTTCTCTTAGGCGTTGAGGCGTTGTTCCAGCTGCACCTTGAATTAAAAAGATAGTAGTTTTTTGATTACCTCTAATTGACTCAATTTGCTTTGCTAATAATTGACCAGCTTCAATTTCATCTCGCCCTATATGCACAGTTACATTGTGATAATAACCGTATGGGTCAGAACCAATGGCATTGGTAAAAGTAATTAAGGGTATATTATGTTTAGCCACAATGCCTGGGGCTACTTTTAAATCTTGATTATCAACTGTTGCAAGAGCGATAATATCTGCTCCCGTAGAAACAGCATTTTGCAATTGTTGAATTTGTATCTTGGAATCCCACTCGGCATTATAAAAAGTGACGTGGAGACCAAATTTATCAGCTATATTTTTTATCGCATTTTTTTGTATTTCGAAAAAAGTGACAGAGCCGGGTAAGAGAACTGCAATTTGAGGTGTACTTTTAGGTGTACTTTTAGTGTTTTGTTTTTTAAAGATAAGGACACTAAAAAGAAGTAAGCTAATTATTAATCCGGTTATAAAGAGTACACTCACTTTCGATATACCGGAATTATATTTATTTTTTTTCATTATCAAACTTTATTTTCCAAGTAAGATTTCACTAAGGTGTCCTATTATTTTGGTGAGTCTTTTCCCTAGTGGCTCACCGTCCTTTTTATCCGAAGAATGGTTAATTCGGGTTACTGTATTTTTGAAACTTTTTCAAAGATGTCAAAGGGAGTTGAAAAATAACTCTTGGATTCGCAATCTTAGTGCACCGTGCTTATTATTACCTATTGTGAACACTTATTATCCACGCATTGATTTCCTGCCACTGGCAGATGGTTTTAAGGTATGATTCGTGAGCGTCCTATGTGAGTTTTATGGTTATTTCAAGCTAACCTGTATTAAATTTTTTTAGAGAACTATTTTTTTTGAATTTCAAAACTTTAGTTGTAAGCACAAAAAGTGCTGTCATATTACAATACTTCCAAAGCATTCCCTATTATTTTTTGATCGACACTTAAACCATTTTTTTTAGCTTGGCTAAGGTTAATAATATATCTTATACGGCCTTGGTCTTTCTTTAGCTCAATAACCCCTTTTCTTTTGGCAAATAATTTACTGTCACTAATTAAAAAAAGACCTATCCTGAATAAGATCTCAGGTATTTCATTGGAGTACTTTTCCTGAATATAGATAATATGGCAATTTGATACAAAAAGTTGCTCAACCTCATATAATGACTTTATTGTTAGTTTACTTTTATAGAGGGAAACCATTTCTATAAAAACTTCTGTAAATCCCTCATCGGCTAATAAGCAAGCTCTTAATAGTGGTTGTTTTTTACCTTTCGTGTTAATGCGATGAATTAATTTGCTAAATTGAATAATATAAGCAGAGATAAGCTGATCTTTTTGTAATTTTTCTGTAGTTACTGTAGAGGAGTAAAAAAGAAAAATCATCAGTAAAAAAGATAAAGAGCTTTTATTAGCAAATAATCTATTCATACATTAATATTTAGTATTTCTTTAGTTATTCTAAAGAATTTAAATAGAAACTGAAGTGCTCTGTTAATTACAACAACTTTATAGCGTCTAAAGAGTTTACATTTAACATCAATTAACTTTAAATTGTAGCAAAATCTAGTATAATTGCAGTATATAATTGATATCTATTTAAAATAGTAGTATAAAGAATAGCAACCCCTCTATTTAAAAACTAGTCAATAACTCAAATGTAACTACTGAGGTATCTTCAGAATATTTGACTTCAATCTTAATATAATCAAAACTTTACTGATTTATTCTAGTTTATCAAGTAAATATGATGCGGTCAGGTTGCATAAATTATATTTACCATCAAATGGTTTTCCGCCTTCTTCGTTGTTGTTGCAACAACTTCATAACCCGTTAAGCGGCTGTTGTTATACACTCGAGGTCAAACAAAAACAATAGCACCATAATAACTAAAGTTATTAAATATTCATTCCTTAAGTATCGACTTGAAATTTTTTAGGGAACGTTATGATGGTTTTGTAAAATGTCGTTGTTTTTTGTGGTGTGTCAACACATAAGGAGCTGGAAACAATTATAAATACCCCTTGGTATATATAGGCTCTATAAGTACTCCGAAGACTTAAGATACGCTAGATAAAAAGGAGGCTGATATGTTATTCAATAGTTTACGGTTCGGTAGGCTGTGCTTGCTTGCTTGGGTGCTTAGTTTTAATTCGGTCACAGCTGGACCTGTAAAAGCGCGCTTTGAACTCATGCATCTGTGGATTACAGATGAAGAGCAGCAAGCAGTTGCAGCGTTTAGTACCCCTATGAGGAATGCCGGAGTGGCCTGGCTTGAACATCGACATACAACCAGTTTCTTTGACATGCAAAAAGAATATGCAGAACGGGTTTCGCTGGGTTATCCAGCCACTGGGGTGCATTGGATTGGCGGTTCTGACATGCGTCAATTGGTTGACCATGGCCTATTTCGCCTTATTAAAGATATCCCCGGCAAGCCTTCTTTCAAGGACATTCTATTACCGGAAGTCTACGAAGTGGTCAAATACAAAGGTGGTATAACGACTCTACCTGTCGGCATTCACTTGCAAAATCATATGGTTTACAACAGGGAAATATTTAAACAACTGGGGCTTGATGCACCTGAAACCTGGGAAGAACTCATCGATGACCTAAGCCGAATTAAAGAGGCAGGCTACATTCCAGTCACCATGTCTGATCAAAGATGGCAAATAAGGTTTTTATTTTATTCTATATTATCGGCTAAACTGACGGCCAAAGAAATCATTGAATTTGTCAATCAAAATAAGAATGCTGAGCAATGGCGCTCCCAATTAATGGATGCCTTATCTATTTTAAATAAGTTGAAACCTTTTGTAAATTCAGATAACAGGGAACTAAATTGGGCTGTTTCAATAGAACATTTAACATCGGGGAAAGCTGCAATGAGTTTTATGGCAGATTTTTCATCAATACTGTACGCTGACGATAAGCGGTTTGTTTGTAACCTGCCACCAGGAAACAATTATGTCATATGGGCATTCGATTCCATTGCTTTAACGAAAACATCTGATCCTTTTGAAATTAAAGGACAAAACGCTATGATTGCTGTGGCCAATTCCGTTGATAACCTGCAAAGGTATGTTGTACGAAAAGGAGGTATCCCTGTTTATCAATGGCAAAATTTACAAGGTATTAACCGATGTTCCAGACAGTCGATTGCAAAATGGGAGCAGGTAAAAGATAAAATACATATAGGCTCCGAATGGACGCAGTCTCTCAATATTGTTGCTGCCATTGTACAAGATTTTTGGCGCAAAAATGATGGTTCAATTAAGCAAACTACAAATGAAATAATAAATGAATTGAATAACTTACGAAACCTATCGGCAAATAATAATACTCCCGGAACAACATAAACTAAATTATCGCTGATTTCATAATGTCTACCAGATCTCAACCTACTCTGCAAAATAACACTGATCATAAGATGGCAACTGTACAGGGAGTTGTTGCCAGTAGAAAAGTGGGTCGTGTCTTTATTTTCAGCATTTCTGCTATTGTCGTCATGGGTTTTTTGTTAGCCGGCATCGCTTTTAGTCTGTTCATTCAACAACAAAAGCTGACTAATCTTACACAAAAACATGAAGAGGTATGGCGTGAAATCCGTAATAACCTTATCTATGTGATGGGGCGCTCGGAAGACAAACCTATTTCTATAGATACTGCGAAATCAGTACAGCAAGCAATGGCAAGTTTGTTGGCAAAAGAAATTTCACTGCACGCAAAAATTGACAAGATAATTGCGGATACAGAAATTCAAAGGTATTTACTAAAGACAACACAAGAGGAAGAGAGCGTCATAATAAACTCACAAGTTGATCCAAAAGTTCGCAAGAAAATTGATCAGTTTATCACAGCTTCTCCAGCGCTTGTACGAATAGGCTTTTCTTTTTGGGATGCCGCTACTATTGTTAAAATTCACAGCGGCAGATCACTTCAACCCTTAGCCTCCCGTTCAAGCACAACTTTCTCATAAAAAATTCACTTTCTTTAACATAGAAACTAAAGCATCAGGTGAATCAATAAATTTTTCAATGCTAGCTTGAAAATTCGTTAGTCCTTTTTTACTCCACCGCATCAAATTCAT
>JAKIVF010000069.1 GCA_021647145.1 Methylococcaceae bacterium
AATGGAGTGCCACCTTTTGGGGAAACCATTAATTACGTCAATAATGGTGCAGTTAAATATGGCGTTTATGCTGGAACACCCCCTCTTAGTACGGCAGGCGTACCCACCACTCCAACATCACCTACTGTTCCAGGCGGAAAAGGCGTTATTCCAACTGTACCAGCAGTCAATTCAAATATGGCTGATATTTTAAAGACCTTTAAAGATTCGACGGGTGTTTCTGCTTCGTCACTTAAAAGCGTTCTTGGTGGTTTATTAATTGGATTATTACTGCTTTATGCAGGTGTACAAATTTTGTTCTTTTGGACGCAAGCAGTGTCTAAAGGAGGAAATAGCTTCGGTTCACTTTTTGGAGCATTAACTGATTCATTACGCACATTGGCTGTCGTAATGATTCTATTTTTTTTCATCACTCAATAACTTAAAGGAAATTAATTATGAGTAATACAGCCGTAACACAAAACTCGCGTGAGAAAGGAAAATCTATATTTTTTCTCTTCTCGCTTTTCTTAGCATTCGTCGTACTAATTGTGCCTGATGCAGCTCATGCGGTTGCAGTAGGTGCATCTGGTGCAGATCAAAGTATTAAAGATGGTGTTGCTTTATTTGTAAAGATAATCACCTATCTAACGTACTTCTTAATGGGCGTTACATTCCTTATTGTTGCATATCTATTATTGCAATCACTAATGCAGTGGAAAGATCCAAATTCTCGTGAAGGTACTGTAGGTGGAATCGTTGGTACTGTTTTTATTGGATTAATGGTAATGGGAATTATCTTTATTCTTGGTGAAAAAGGTATTGCTTATATTCAAGAAAAGGTCGTTGTAACTGATATTACACCGATCACACAACCAGCAGTACAGGTAGCTTCTATTCAGCAATTACCAACCGCAATCCCTGCAATCCGTACTGTTGCGTGAGCAATAAGGTTGTAAATTTTGTCCCTAACAGGATTGACCGTGACCCCTCTGTAATCATGGGGGTTACTGGGCCTGAAGTATTTCAAATAGTTTGGATGTGTATACCCGCATTTATTCTATTTGGAATAGTTTCAGGTATTTTATTTCAATCTTTTGTTGGAGGTCTTTTTAGTGGATTTTTAGGTGCAATTATTAATTTGTTTGGTGGGATTTTATTAGTTGCAAAAGTGAAACGGAATAAGCCACCTCATTATATAGCGCATAAGAAGGTTAAAAAATTAGATAAATTGGGCATTAAACCCGCACCAATTATTTACAGTACAGAGCATTTTCGCTCTACAAGAGATTAATTTGTCATGCCAGGATTTGAAACAAGAGAACAAAATCTATCAGCTATTATCCGTGTTTTAGGGATAGTAATACTTAGCTTAATAGGATTATTAGCTTATCAATTTTATACATTTCGTGATGTAGGAAAGATAGAGTTTGTGGATATTCCAGCTCATGCAATAGGTGGAAGAGTAGATAGAGTTGTTCCAGGCGTTATGCAAAAAACAACCGTCTATGATTTTACAGAGAGAACATTTCAAACTATGCACCGTTGGGCTTATAACGGGGCCGAAGAATATGAAAAAAACATTCGCAAGTTTGAAGACGTTTTAACGCCTGAATATATGGCGTTTTTAAGACGTGATTTTAAAAGAAGATTAGGTAACGAAGTAAGTAGTGAACTTCAAGGAAGAACACGAATGATGTTACCCATCGCTACTGGTTGGAATGAAAATAGAGTAAAAGTTACTTCAACTAAAAATGGTAAACCTGCATCTTGGGTGGTTTTCATAGATATGGAACTAATTGAAAAGTTAAAAGGACAACAGGTTAAACATTTATACCTTCGCTACCCTATAAAAGTTGTATTACAAAATGGTGATAGAGAAGGCAACCCTTGGTTTTTAGCGTTAGATGGTTATCAATCCGACCCTAAAAGACTTGAAAAAGATATGGATAAAGTAACAGGAGATAATAATGAAAACTTTTTATAAATTAGCCATTTTATTTACTTTGGTGCTTGGCGTTAGTGCCACACATGGCGCACCAAAAAGAATGATTTACACGGGTAATCCGTTAAGCATTACGCTTGGTATTAATGAGGAAAGGCGTTTGACTTTCCCTGATGCAAAAATTGTATGGGGCGATATAAGCGATAAGCTTAAAGATGATGGAGCTTTAAAAGTTGAAATCATCAATAACAATGTTTATTTAAGAGCTTTGAAGCCTTTTAAAAACACTCGTAATGTTTTTGGTAAAGAAGGGGGTAGCGATGTTTATTTATTTGATATTAAAGCCACACAAGCTAAAACAGGTTCACAACGATTAATCATCGTTAAGGGTGAAGATCGTTATGCGGTTTCAGATAAGGATAAGAAAGTCGAACCTGAAACAGTAATAGCACCTTTAAAAAGCAGAGGTTCACCTACTAGCGGTTATGCAACGATGTTTAAGTATGTTGCAAGAGAGATTTATGCGCCTGATAGGTTACGCGGTGGTAGTAAAGGAATTTATCGTGAATCTGTTAATAAAAGAGCCGTTTATCATTTGCTTAGAGACAATCAAGTTATTACTAAACCAGTAGGTGCGTGGCGTTCAGGTTCTTTGCATATTACCGCTATATCCGTTGAAAACATTACAAATAGAACTATCACGCTTGATCCAAGAAATATTCGCGGATTTTGGAAAGCATCACTTTTTCATTCTCCAAGAATATTAGCAAAAGGATCGCCAATGGATAACACAACACTTTATCTAGTATCCAATGAAACTTTTGCTGAAGTGGTATCTAAAAACCCAATGATTAAAGTTGGAAGGAGATAAATAATGGCTTCAAATAAAAGCAGTATGGTTTTACCCATGTTTGTTATTGCACTATTAGCTACTGCGGGGGGAATAATTTATTTTCTCACACAGGTTGGTTTGTCTGATGGAAAGGGCGGAAAACAAACTTATGAATATGCTAATGGAACAATAAAAGTTGTTACCGCTGATGCAGACAATGCTACAGATACTTTGAATACCATTGCTATAAATTCAGCAGACATTAGAGATAAATTTACAGGTGTAGATGAAACTATAAATTTACAGCAAAAGCAGATGCTTGAATTAACTAGCACGTTAAAAGAATTTAAAGATTCTAATGATGCCTTACAACGAAAATTAGAAATTCAAAATCGCAAAATGGAGGCCATGCAAGAGGAAGTTAAGCAAGGAAACACCATTGATGCTGAATCTATTAAAACGTCGATTTTAGAAGGCTTAAAAACGAATATAAGTGATTATTTGCCTAATGTTCCCTCAATGCCTTCTATGCCTGATAGCAATTATACGATTACAGAAAACATTAAAAATAAAAAAGAGACACGTACTCGTATACGAAGCTATGGCGTACCAATGGATGAAAAAGGAAATATTAGCCCCGAATATATTAAATCACTTAACGACGATGATACTAATGACGAAGTAAAAACTACAGATGGGGGAAATCAAGCACAAGTGGTCGTTGTTGATCCGAGATTTACGATACCAACAGATGCAGTTTTAAATGATTCAATTACGGTTACTGCATTAGTTGGTCGGATTCCGCGTGATGGTGATGTAAACGATCCTTCACCTTTTAAGGTAGCTATAGGCCGAGATAATTTAGCCGCTAATGGATTTAGAATTCCCGGTATTGATGGAATGATTATGTCGGGATTTGTTTATGGTGATTCTGTTAGGAAATGCGTTAGGACAAAAATCACTCGCGCCACTTATATTTTTGAAGATGGGCGAATACTTACTTTGCCTAAGAAAAAATCAAAAGGCGATATTTTAGGATACTTAACTGACCCATACGGTGATCCATGTATTAAAGGAAGATTTTACAGCAATGGTAATTCACAACTTACTAAAAGTATTTTAGCAAATATGGCCGCTGGTGCAGCTAATGCTTATGCAGAGACACAAACTACAACTATTAGTAATAGTAACGGCTCTACGTCTAAATTTGTCTCTGGCGACAATAAAAAATTCATCATGGGTTCTGCAATATCTAGTGGTGCTAACAGTGTTGCTTCCATGCTTGCTAACCAACAATTTGACCAATGGGATCAAGTGGTCGTCGATGTAGGCAAAACTGTCATTATTCACATGGACGTAGCATTAGAAATTGATAATACCTCTCAACTTAGGAAACTTGTTTATGAAAACGGTAACAGTGATTACGGTCTTACTGACTAGCATGGCTTTATCAGCCTGTTCAAATATGAACAAAAATGATAATTCTCCGAGTAGTCGCAAGACTACAGGTGACATTATGAAAGGGCAGTATGGTTCTTCTAAAAAGAATCAGCCTGAAACATTCAGAAAAGGAACTGGTAGTTGGAAAGTTTCACCAGCTCATACACCTAATTATTCTGATTACACAAGAACAGAAGCAAAGGAATTAAACGGGATTTTTCCACGTTTACCTAATCCTGATTTGTGTATGTATGTTTATCCTCATTTATCGGGTGAGAATGCAACTATTCCAGGATATACAAGTTGTTTTTCTATGTACGATAAAAATGAGTATGCCCTTCCAGGGGAAATGTTAGCTACATGGCAACATAAAAAATAAGCCTTAAAACCGCCTCTGGCAGGGTTACGAGAAGAACGGAATGGATACAACAATGACTAAACAAGCAGTAACTACCATAGATGATAATGCTAATGATATTGATAAAGTTGAATATTCATCTGTTCGTGCGAAGTCTCCTAAGAAGGGGTTTGGTACGGTACTCAAACGATTTTTTGGTTATTATCCAAAAAAGGGCCCTGTACCACTCGAAAAATCTGATAAAGAAGAACCTATATTATTGAAAGGTAAACATGGTTTAGCGAGGCGTTCTTTTCTAAGTCATGTTCCTTTTAAATCTTATGATAGTAAAAATAAACAAGTTCTTACTGTTGATGGTGAAAGAGCTGTTTTTTTAGATATTTTACCAACTGATGTTGAGGGATTAACGGAAAGTCTTATTGATGAACTTTCTGAAAAAATAAAATTGGCTCTGGATTCTTTGGATGGTGAAACAGAACCTTGGATTATTCAAGTGTATCAAAATGACGAAGATTCTCGTGCTTTGATCCATGATATTAAAAACTATTCAAAAAAGAATGTTAAACCTAGTCAATATACAAAAGAATGGTTTTCCATTCTGGAAAGACACCTTACAACCTTATCTAATCGTAAAGGTGTTTTTAAAGATGTAAAAGGCATGAAATGGCGTTCTCGTTATCGTCGCGTTCGGATGATTGTCTATCGTAAAAAAAGAATGGACGCTGATATTTTGAATGCTCAAATGTTGCGTTTAACAGAAGCCTTAGATCAATCTGGTGTATCGGCTTCGCGTATGTCTGGTAAAGATATTGTAACTTGGTTGATGCCTTGGTATTCGGGCGAACAAGAAGATGCATACGACTTTTTAGAATCTGTACCATACCCCGAAGAAGCAGAGAAAAATGATGAATTACCACCGTCTTTTGATTTGGGTGAAATGTGCCTTAGAAACCGTTCTGTTTATGCCGATGAAGTCGGTAAATATTGGAAGTTGGGAAAAAGATATTGTCGATTTTTAACACTCGAACCTTATCGAAGTGTTCCGAAAACAGGACACTGGGTTTTAGAAGGTAATAGTGGAATTACTCCGTTTGATAGAATGCCTGATGGTGTGGTTCTTATGTATACCATTATCATTGATCCGCAAGATAAGGTTGAAGCTCAAATTGAATTGGTTACAAAAAATGCGATTGGTGATGGTGAAACGTCAAGACGTGCTAGAAAGGAATGTAAGAAAACCTTAAAAGAAATGTCTAAAGGGCATCGTTTAGTTACTTTTTTTGCAGGGATTTATATTGATGGTGTTAGTGAAAACGAATTAAATGCTAGAACGACTAAAGCCATTGCTTCCGCAAATGGTGCTGGCTTTGATGTGATTGAGCCTCTAGGGGAGCATGGCGATGAATTAATTTTAGATTCTTACGTTCGTGGTTTGCCTTTGAATTTTGACCCACATTTAGATAAAAAGGTGATGAAAAGAGCAAGAAAAGCATGGGATTCTCACATGGCTAAACTTTTACCTTTATACACAAGAGGGCGAGGATCGCAAAATCATGGAATTCATTTTAATTCTGTAGGTGGAGAGCCATTATCACTTGATCCTTTAGGTGATGATCGTTCAGAAAATGGTCATTTATTTTTATTCGGTGGTACAGGTTCGGGCAAGACTACAACATTGATTACGATGTTGATGCAGCTCATGGCTACCAGAAACCCAAGAATGTTTCTTATCACTTCTTTGCCCACCTTTTATTTGTTAGGAGACTTTTTTAAAAAGCATGGTAAAACGGTAAACCGTGTGCAAATTACTGAATCAAGCCAACCTTCGTTGCCTCCATTTTCTGATATTACAAAGTACATTACGGATAAACCGAATGTTGATAATGGAATAAATGATTCTCGTGATTATATCGGTGAGGCTGAACTAGCCGCGAGTTTAATGATTACCGAAGGTAATGAAGAAGAAATGAAGCATTACCGTATGGAAGATAAGGCGTTAGTTAAACAAGCCATTATTTTTGCAGCGGAAACAGTTGTGGCAGAAGGAAGAAAACAAGCATTAACAGAAGATATTGTTTTTGCTCTCAATGCCTTGGCTAAAGATGAAGATAGATTTCCATCTGAAACAGAGAGAGAGAAATTAGGTAAGTTTTCAACCATTATGAATTCTTACACTACGGGTATCGAGGGTGAATTATTTAACCGTGAAGGCGAAGCATGGCCTGAAGTTGATGTAACGATTGTTGAGCTTGGTATGTTGGCTAAAAAGGGAAATGAGGCAAAATTAGCTATATCTGTAGCTGGTCTTATGACCATGATTAATCATGTTGTAGAAAAGAATCAGCGCGTTTCTAAGCGCAATACAATAACGGTTATTGACGAAGCACACATATTGCTTAAAAATCCGCTAACAGGGCCTATTCTTAATTCAATCGTGGCAATGTGGAGAACCTACGGTGCTTGGTTGTGGATTGCAACGCAAAAACTTCAGCAAATACCCGATTCGGCAAAGGAGCTTATAAATCAGCCTGAATGGTGGATTGGTTTGTGTTTAAAGCCTGATGAAATTGAAAGAGTAAGTAGATTTAGACAGCTTAGTAAGCATCAAATAAAGCTATTAAATGACACGAGAAAAGAGCCTAAAAAATATACGGAAGGGGGAATAATATCTACGAATTTTAATACGGTAATTCGGATTGTTCCACCACCGATTACTTTGGCTTTAGCCTTTACCGAGCAAGAAGAGATTAATGAACGTGTAGAGTTGGCAAAGAACGAAGGTATTACTGAATTAGAAGCCGCTTATAGGGTTGCTGATGGAATTGAGAAGAAGAGAATGGAGTTCGACGGATGATTAAATCACTTCATAAAATAATGTTTTTTTTGGTAATTAGTACCTCAACCTATGCTGAAACAGTTGAAGTTTTTTTAAACACAGATATGAAGGTAACTGGTGTTGAAGAAATAAAGGATGCAGGGCATACAGTTGTTTATTTTTATCTTGATAAAATTGAGGTGATTGAAAAAGAACTTGCTAATAAAGCCACTCAAAAATATCAAAACGAAATTGATTCATTAGTTAAAAAAGTTGGATTAAAAAAGCTTGTTGGAATGACGGAATTTGAGCGCAATGAATTATTTTTAAAACACTTAAATGATTCAGGTATTAGTGTCGAATCTTTAAGTAAAGCAACCGTGACTGCAAACGATAGAGAAGAAGTGAATAAAGTATTAAATGAATTAATTTATGCTGAAGATAATGGTGTAACTAAGAAAATGTTACCTGCCTTAATATTTAAGGGCAGATTGTATAAGAATACTGAAAATTTATCGAAAGTATTGGGTGAGGAATAAAAATGAATAAAAATTTACTTACCTTACTTATTAGCGTGAGTTTAATGACCGCGCCTTTTGCAGTATATGCAAAAAACTTCACGTCGGTAAAAGTGATTAAATCAGCTCATTCTTATTCTTGTTTGGACTATAAAATATTACCTAATCCTTGTGTTTATTTATATCTAAGTTGTTCTTTGTTTGGTGGTTGTGGCTTTAAACTCGCTTTTAGAGATCGAATTAGGCATAAGCTACCTGATTTGGTTGTAAGTTCATTTAAGAAACCAGGCGACAACCCATACACAGAAATACGTCTAACGGCTAGTAAAGCCGCAAAGTTGATAATGGATACTACGCTTACAAAGGCTTTTGATAATAATGCTTTTGATGGTGCTGAACATGAAAATGCTTTGGTAAGTTTAGGGGCTATTCAAACTAAGAATAACTTACGGTTTAATGAAAATAATGTTGTTGGTTCACCTGCTGCAAATGTTATTAGAAATACTATGAAATATACAGTGCCTTCAATTATGGGAGGCCCTTTTCTTTGTAAATCTACCTCTGTTCCATTGAAGCCTTATTTTATGTCTGAACTCGATGCTATTGCATGGAGAAAGGCTGAATTGAATTTGGCTGATGTGGTACGCACGACACCTTTATCACGAGAGATAGGAAGTCTCTCTGGAAGTAACTTAACTGGAAATACATGGGGGGCTGTTATTCCTCGTGTTGGTTTTGTTCATCAAACAGAGCCAGTTAAAGCTTCTGCGGTTATTGCACAAAGAGCCATTGATTTAGTGACACAACCTAATCAGTTCCCTCATATATATACACCATACGGATATACAGGTGTTCGTATGTTCCCAGCCCCCCCTGAAAGTTATGAGTGTGGTGATGGTGATGGTGAGCAAGGGCCAATCTTTGCTACTTGTATGAGAGGGACATCCTTTGCACAGTGGATGAGGGCTGCCAATGAACATTCTAAATCATGGCAGATGATTACACCCAAGGAATCTTCACAATGCATAGCCTTCGGATCATCGGACGTAAAGTGGGGGCATGATAAAAATGCAGAGGATGGAGATTACGCATGGAATTATTGGAGACAATATGAATGTTGTAAGCCAGGGCCAGGAATATTACTTAATCCTTAATGAAGGAAATTAGCATGAAAAAAAATACATTTTTTAAAATACCTTTTACCGTATTACTTTTATCTACAACACTTTATACATCTGCTAAAAGCTATACGCCACCCGTTATGCCTTTGCAAAATTACGAAGAGTTTTATTACGAAATTGGAGCTGGTACAGACTTTAGATTAAAAGGTGGTGTTGAAGTTCCCCAAGAACTACAAATGGTTAGAGATTTTGTACTTTTAACTGGTGATGGATTTGACCCAAGAGAATCTATTAAAGCCACTTTAAAGGGGATTTTAGATAATTTAATAGCTGGATTTAAAGGCAAGATTAAAGGAATGCTTAGTCTTGATAAAATATCTGCGGTATTAGGTTTGTTGCCTGGAAATGTTATTTGTTCGGCTAATCCTACGGCTTGTCAGCTTAACGAAAACTACACAATTAGAGCAGAGGAACGCGAAAGATTTCAACGCCAGTTTTATGAAAAAATTGAAGCTGAATTAGGCGACACTAGAGGCAAATTAGATGGATGGTTACGCGCTGGTAAAGCTAATAATGTTATTAAGGTAATGAATGAAGCCAAAAAAACAGGCGAAAAAGATTTAGAAATGGTTGTTGGTAAAATTCGTGAATTTGAAGGCAAAGAAGGTATTAAGTGGTTAGGTGGTGTTATGGCAGGGGGCGATGGTCAACCACCTATTAGACCTATTGCTGATACAGCGAAAGCTGGATTCAATATTTTGTTAGGTCGTTCAGTTACGAATGGAAGCAAAGCTACTGGTGATGATCCTATTTTACATTATTGGGATACGCCAGAAGAAGCAGGGAAGTGGCTTACTGAAGTGGTTGGAGAATACCGACCCGATATAAATAATGTTCATACACAAAGCGCTATTTCTGGTGATAAAAAAGGCGTTGATGATGGAGATTTAGGTAAAGGTGGCGAAGATGTTGTTGTAACAACTGCCTTTATGAATTCTGATATGACTACACCAGCATTAGGTTTAACACCTAAAATCAGAAAAGAAAGCATTACAATCCAATCAAAAATTACCGCGTTAGTTAATAGTTCTACAAAACCAACACAAGCACAATTAACAGAAATGATGGGTAAATCTGGAAGCACAATTTTAACGCCTAATATTATTAATATTTTAAAGAACTCACCTTTAGATGAAGTTCTAATTAAACAATTAAGTGATGATGCCGCATTAGCAAATACGATCCGCTATGCAATGGAATCTAGGCGAATACTTTTAGCAGGAAGAAATGATACTCATATTGCTGCTTATGATGTTGCATTAGAGGAAATTGATACAAGAGCTGCACGGTTAAAAGAATATATTGAAGACACATTATTTGAGAGAAAAGTAAGTAAAGAGTTATTGGCCGATACACTCTCTATTATTTATACGCATGATCGTGAAAGTCGTAATGATGGTATTTACAGTACACCAACCAGAATTAGACCATCTGTTAAAGATGGCGTGATTAAAACTAATTAAGCAAGGCAAATATTATGGACGTTGGAAGCACAATAAACATATATGGAAACCTTTTTGGTTGGCACGTTTACGGCTTACTTTATGAATTTGTTGTAAGTACAGGGTTATGGTTAATTCCGTTCTTTATTTTTCTTTATCAGACATTTGTGGATAGAGGATATGGAGAAAGTGATAATTACTTACCAAAAAACGCACTTATCTCGATGGAGAAAAAAGTGTACACCTCACTAATAGTTATCGCGGTGTTTTTCACGCCTGTAGTATCTATGAGTAAGACGAGTTTTGTTTACAATGATGGTACAAAAATACAAGCAGCAGGGGCTACAGATTCACGCCTTGATGGTTTAAATAGCAGTATCCCTGCTAGTGTTAAAATACCTGCTGGGTGGTATACAGTAATGTTATTTACCTCGTCTTTAAATGGTGTTGTAAAGAAAATATTACCTAACCAATATCAAGTGAGAGACTTGATGTACGATATGCAACAGGTATCACTAGAAGATGCAGAGTTGCAAGCTCAAATAAACGATTTTGAAGCGCGGTGTAGACAACCAGCACAAGGTCGCTTAAACGCTATAAGACAATACTTTCCTGATTCAAAAATAGGTAAAAAGCTTTCTAAATATCAAAAAGATACGCAAGTAGATATTGAGAGTAAAAATGCCATTATTAAATTCTTAGATGGTGGTACTGACCACTGGCGAATATTAGAGAAGTACCCAGGCAATAATTATTTTATGGAAACACTCTACGATGATACTTTGTTATGTGCTATCGGGGAAAATCCAAACACTTCAAATTGTATCCCAAAAACAAGTAACCCACTAAGTCCACCCGACGGGAAAACGTGTAAGTCATGGTGGGCTAGTGATTTAAAAGGGAAGCTGGGAACGGCTTTTGGAAAAGCCCCTTCAATTTTAAGTATCAACGATGATATGTTTGTTTCAAGCAAACTAATGGCTTTAGGTGGTTCTACCAAAGGCGGTGAAAAAGGTGTTGGTAATAAAGAAGGTAATTTATGGCAATGGGGTGAAGAAAAAGCGACAGGCTTAATGCTTAACGTAGCCAATTTTATTAATTCAGCTACCAACAGTGCTGTGCGTTTTGCACTTCCTATTATTCAAGGCATGATATTAATGATTATTTTTATGGTTTTGGTGTTATTTATCTTAATCGGTAAATATGATCTTAGTAAAATGGCAGGCATTATAATACTACTCTTTGGTATAACTTTCTTAACTTCAATATGGAATATCATTGGATGGATAGACAACATCATGCTTTTAACAATTCATGGAGGGGTTAAAGGGGTTTTTGAGTATGTAGGGGATGCTTTTTCGCTTGAATTAGCGGTTTGGAATATTGTTGTGTTTTTTGCTTACGGTGCAGCAACAGTTTTTTGGATTAGATTTATCGGTGAACTAGGTGCATCTGGTAGTCATGCTGCTTCTGGCATGATGGGTGGTGTTAGGGATGCTGGTAATAGTATGGGTAAAGGCGGAGGACTAATAAAGAAAGGCGGTGAAGCTGTCAAAAATAAGTTTAGTTAAAAATGAATAAAATAGAGGCAGATAATCTGCCTCTATTTTCCGTAAATATTATTTAAAGGTGGTCAATATCAGATGAAAACATATCTGTCTCTGACATACCATCCATATCACTTTTCCTAGAATTATCAAAGTCACCATTAGAGGAAAATGCATCAAAAATAAATGCAACAAGACCAAAGATAAGACCTAAGCCTAATTTTAATATTTTTAATAGTATTTTAGTATTCATAAATCCTCCTTTGAGGTTATTAAGTTGTTAATTAATAGACACTATATCACGAATTAGGTTCAGTGTTTAAACACTACAGATAAAGTCTCACGAGAACCCTTGTAACGGCCTTATATGGAGTGTAAACACGAACAGAGTACGTTATACCTATTTGGAACAAATAAGGCTCATAAGGATGGTTGGATGATTAGAATATTGCTAGGAATATTATTGAATTAGCTCAAAAAGAAATTTTATTAATTATTGTTTGTTTATCAAAATAAGGGGACGTTATGTTTAATCGTATTGGTTTAGTAGTTGTTATTAGTTTGTTTGTTTCTGCCTGTGGTGGAGGTGGATCGGAATCACCTACTGTTGTTATTAATCCTGAAGATAAGATTTATGACATAGCGGAATATTTAAACAATAAGTCAACGAAACCTGAATTCTATAGTATGGAATATTTTTACAGTGGAGGTGAAAAAGCATGGGTTGATATTAATGGTGAAAGTGTCGCTGAACCACTCACCCCTGAAGATAAAAAGAAAGCATTTAATAAGTTAAAAGTAATCAATGAATATGTGGGTGATATTGCACTTAGTAGAACGAAGTATTTAAACAGTGACCAAGGAAATGAGGGTGTAGATGGGCCTTTTTTGTTTGCTGACCACACACCTATTTACGTTAGTCTTGGGGTTAATAATATAAAGAAATTTAGAGAAAGCCAGGGTAATGATGCTTATTCAGATATGACAGTGTTAGATAAATATAATTTTGAAATACCAAGAAAATATAAACACCTCGATACACTGGTAATTAATAACGCTAACTCTTCAATGACTAATACCTATGATGTATGTTTGTTTGAATTTAAGAAAATATTAAACTTATCTGATGTGACACTTCTAGCAAGTGGCATCCATAATGATGTTTTAAAATTATCGTGTAGTGTTTTTTCTTCACAAGATGATAGTTCGGTTGGGTATAGAAATTATTACTTTGAAAAGAATGTTGGTGAAATACATCGAACTACATCACTAGGGCAGGGGACTATTGAACATATTGTGACGGGACGTAAATTCTTAAATTAAAATTAACTTACTAAGAAGTTAGCATTAAAAATTAGTTAATACTGGTTTATGTAAGACTACCTTCTATCTTTATCTTTCCAATATTCGCGGTCACGATCTGCTTGATCTCGATCTCTTTGCTCCTGATCTCTTTGCATTTGGTCTTGACGTTCTTTGTCGCGTCGTTGATTTTCTCTTTGGTCATGTTCCCATTGATCTCTATCAGACATAGTTACACCAATACTCTATTATTAGAAGTATGATTATATACGATAGATTAGTAATTTATGAGCAATAATCATTTATCAGATAAAATACTGCTATCAGAAATTTCCATTGAAAAGAAAAAAGAATTTCTATTTTTGCTGTATTTAAAGCTTATTTTATCCATCGACATTCTGTAATGATGGAATAATCTTAAACACGATAGTTCACTACCAAAAACGTAAATAATTTCATGTATCACTTTAATGGTTACATCACTTTTTGCTATTTTTCTATAGTGATTTGTTAGTCGTTTTTGCTGTCCTTTTGTAGGCATCATATTTTCCTCGGCTGAATATGGGAGACTGTCACCATTAGTAAAAATGTTTGCAAGGGCAAAGTTCTAAATGGCGCGGGCAGGAACGTAGAGACAACACGGTTGGGGCTTTGGTTTATCTTCGCTTGCTGATTTTTTTACGTTTGGTACATTCCTCTATAAATTCAGTTTGAGGACTAAGGATAGTTCTACGGATAGTAGATTAGGCCACAAGAGTTACAAAGCCTAATATGTTATACTAAAGGGGTAAAACCGTTTCTATTGCGTATTCAGTAGGAAGTCCTTGAATGTACAGAATCATAGGACGAGGTGTTTCGATACCTTAGTACAAAATTTATCAACCTTGAATGGGAGAAAATACTCCCATTCAGGGGGTATTTCCCCAAAGTTTCATACATTGGAGTAATACAGATGAAAGATTTATTAACAACATGGTTTTATTTAACCAAAAATGCAGTATCGGATTTTCTCACTGTTACGAGAATGAATTTAATTAGTGATATTTTTAACAAAATCGCCTTGGGTATCATAATCTCGGTGATTATTGGAAAGATTGATACTTATAAATTAGAGTACATTTTTAGTGCAGTTTTTGTGATTTTTTTATCACTAATTTTTGCTGTAGAAGAAAAGAAGGAGGAAACAAAATGAAAATGTTTTTAACAGCATTACCTATATCAACAGAGTTATTATTACTTTATGTTGTTTGGGCATTCATTGGATTGGCCCTTTTTGCTCTTTGGGCGACAAAAGGAAAATTCACAACTAAGAAGTAATTTTTAGTAAATTTATTAACCTTCAGATGGGAACAAAACTCCCATCTAAGGGGTTAGTTCCTTTTCTGATATTTAAAAGGAACTATTATGACTAGGAAAGAAAAAGTTCAATCAAAGCTAGGCACATATAAAATTGTGTTTACAATAATATTAACTTCAATTATTTCGTTATGTATTTGGTTGTTCAACAACTTTAAACATATTAACGAAAAACCCATTGAAATAGTTATTGTTGGCTTTGTGCTTATGGTGCTAATTTTCATATTTATTGGTATACTAACGACCATTAATAAGTACGACAACGAACTGGAGGATTTAGAATGAGTTTAATAAACATATTACAGATCATTACCGTAACTGTTGTTTTGGGTGTAATTATTTACACTGTTTATTCTTTGAGAAAAAATAGTGAACCCAACAATAAGCAATAAAACCTTATCTACCCCGTAAAAAACCCGTCTTTGATGGGTTTTTTTATGGTTGTTTATTATAGGGTTCAAGACCATTATCAATATCAGTAGCTATACTATGTAGGCTTCTTTTATATAAACTCTCATAAAGGGGTTGATCTTCATTTACATTGTTAATGTAATACAATGCATTATTTTGTGTAGACCAACTACAATGTAAAGCATCAAGTTTCTTTGTATAAAAGGCTACTGATTTACGTTCTTCAATTCTATCTTGATCTGATTCAGTTATACCACTTCGCCTTGCTGTAATACCCTTATTTAAAGCCAAGACAAGTAATCTTTCAATATATTGTATGCTTACGATACACATGGTAAAACCTCCATTAAACTCATTTGAGAGAGCCTTGATGTGAATTCTTTAGTTACATCACAAATATCGTCAAAGACCTCGGATTTTCTATAAAGGGATATTCTATGACCTTTAAGATAACTATCACAAAGAGCAATTTCTTTATCTGATAATCCTGAAGGATCGTTGTACATCAAATAATATGCCCTGCTATTTTCAATTAAAACCTTCATATTCTCTTCCTGCTCCATATTTATGATAAAAGTCTATGGCTATTTGCTTGTTTTCATTAATACCTTCACTTCCACCTACGCTATTAAATTCTTCTCTTGAAATACTTACAAAAACTGGTTGAATTTGTGATTTTAAGCAAATTGTTAGAGCAATAGATTTATCTGCATTGTGTAACCATCCGACTGAACTTAATTCTGATATATGCATTTTTAGTAGTCCTTTATATTCATATTTATTAACTCGGTAATCATTATGTTTTCCTTATCTGAATGTGGGGAATTTTTACCATGCAGGTAGTGTTTTACAAGTGCAAAATCAATGTTGGTGCGGGCAGGAACGAAGAGACAACACGGCATTGCAATTTTGGTTTGCCACCACTTGTAATTCACTAACCAATGGTATTGTTTCACTTGAATTCAGCTTAGGAATCCTTGATTAGTGCTGTTACAATTTTGTTTTAAAAAACTATAAGGTCGCCTCTGGCAGGGTTACAAGAAGAACGGAAGGTTGTACAAATGGATAATAGAAAAAATATTGATAATGTATACACGGTTAAAAGTCTGCTTTCACAATTAATGGTTGCTGCTAATAATAAAGTGTGGGCATAAAACCCAAATCCATTAACGGTACAGGGGACAGTTTCAAATATTAAAGTGTATGGTGAAAAAATCGTTTATTTTGAAATAAATGGTTCGGGCATGAAGATTAAAGCAAGTACACCTATTGAGCATCGACCTGATAATAATGAAAAAATTATTTTTTTTGGCACAGTCACATTGCAAACTACGCCAATTCACACAGGGCTTGAAGTCTTTATAGAAGGTATGAAGGTGGGCAGATGGGAAGCTCAATATACAAAGGCAAAACCATTAGTAAATTTAGTAAGAGAACGTGGTCGATATTCACTTGTAACATTAATTGAAAATAATGATACTTATCCTATTGCCGTTGTTGGAAGCAAGAAAGGCGGTAATGATTTAAAGGATGGGATTTATAGCACCAATAACTTAGATTTAATTTTTTCAGAAATATCGGTTGGGTCAAGTAAAGAGGTTATTCGTGATATTAAAAATATTCTTTATAAAATTGAATATTGTGGTTTATGTATAGTTCGTGGGGGAGCTGATGAAACAATGAAAATATGGGATGATTCTACGGTTGTAGAATTTCTTTTAGAGACAAATATACCTTTTTATTATGCATTAGGTCATTCTGACAGCATAACTCTTACGGACCAATTTTCTGACGAATCATTTCCTACACCTTCAGTATTGGGACATAGCTTGCACTCTGCATATTTAAGTAAACTTGAGAAGTTAAAACAAATTCATAACAATAAAGTATTAGAAGAAAAATTACTGATTTTAAGCGACGAAATTAAAAGCGCTGCTTACGAAAAGAAAAATACTGTAAATCCTTATTTGTTGTTATTTATTGGCATGATAGTTAGTTCTATTTGTACTGCGATGATTATATTTATTTTGAGGTAGATCATCACCAGTAGTTAAATTCATCTACGGCAGATCTGAATTGATTTTGTGACATTACCTGGGGCATTTTTTGTGACGTGTGGCCATAGCAGATAAAAACAACTGCAACACCTGGTCATTTTTATTTTGTTCTTTATTTACAATGCTTGGGTTGATGTACTTCAATAGTGGAAGGCGTAGACGAAAACAACTATACTGCAGCTAATAAAAATTACTTTGCCTTAACTATGAGCGATAAAAAAAATCGGTATTTAGGTTCTAAAAATCAAGCAGGGACATATCAAAGAATAATATCTCTTATGCCACCGCATAGTCTTTATATTGAAAGTCACTTGGGTACTGGTGTGGTAATGAAAAAAAAACCTGCTTGCAAGTATTCTTTTGGAGTTGATCCCAATGAAGAAATATTATCAGCTTTTAAATGTGATAAAGGTGAGGTACTTGTTAATAGTTCTTTTATTGATTTTATTAGTCAACTAAATTTAGATGATTATGATGATGTTCTTATTTATTCTGATCCACCGTATTTGCTGGAAACAAGAAAATCGACTGCTCGATATAAATACGAATATTCTGAACAAGATCACATAGATTTGTTAAGAACTCTTAAAGGCTTATCAAGCCGCAAAGTTAAAAATATAATCTCTTGTTACCCTTCAAAACTCTACGACGAAGAGTTACATAATTGGAATAGTATTAAATATCAAACAATGACACATGGGGGGCCTGTTACAGAACAGCTTTATTTTGATTTTGAACCTGATGGGTTGCATTGGATTAAATATGCTGGAAAAAATAGGACTGATAGGCAAAGAATAAAACGCAAGGTTGCGAGCTGGAAGGGTAAGTATGAAGGGTTGCCAGATGAAGAGAGAGTAGCGATTCTTGCTGGTCTTTTAGAGGTCGATTTTAATATTTTTAGGAATGGTAGCAATAAATAAGATTTTATTGTGACATACCGGCTAATTAAAATTGTGACAAACCTGGTGAAGTAAATTGTGACAGGGTTTTTTATAAAATTATGATGTTGTATCTAGTTTTAACCCATAACTGGCCACAAAATAGTTTTTTATAAGCGTAGCGTTAATATTATAAGGAAATTTTGATGAATAAAGCGGTTTTAAGTGTGTTTACTGGCCTTGGCCTGTTAGATGAAGCTTTCAGGCGTGAAGGGTTTTGTGTTGTTTCAGCAGGGGATATTGTTACTGGTCAAGATATAAGAAACTTTGTATCCACTAAAGATAGTTTTCAAGGTGTCATTGGCGGTAGTCCTTGCCAAGAGTTTTCTGGATTGAAACCAGCAAGCTTAAAAACAGATTATTCCCAATTAATGATAGAAGAGTTTAAGCGAGTTGTTCTTGAATCTGATGTTGATTGGTATTTGCATGAAAATGTAAAGGGTGTACCCGATGTTAAAATTAAAGGTTACAACCACCAAAGATTAATTATAAATCAGGGATGGTTTGAGCCTATCCAACGTCTTAGAATTATTCAGTTTGGTTGTAAAAATGGCGGTCATATTGAGATTGAAACGAAAAAAATACTAAAGGAATGTGATTCATTGGCTCTGGCTTCAGATAAAAGACCATTTTATGAACTTAAAATGTTACAGGGACTTTCAAAGGATTTTGATTTACCAGAATTTACCTTGGCAGGTAAGAAAAAAATGGTGGGAAATGGTGTGCCGTTGTCTATGGGAGTGGTAATTGCTAGTGCTGTTAAAAAGTTTGTTAATAAAAATAATAAAAACAATTCTTTGAATATGAATTTTGTGACAGATCGAACAGTCGTTTTTATCACACTAAAGAGTGTGCTCAAAATGGTTGCAATGAAACTCACAGCTTTAATTCTCGTAGCGAGTTTAAAGCAGGTATAAGCACTAGCAGACTTACAAAGAATTTCCCATG